>CAMTJB010000011.1 GCA_947072715.1 uncultured Fusobacteriaceae bacterium
ATCAATTCCATAAATTCTTTTTCACTCTCATAGTGTCCTAAATCTAATATAGACATGCCACTTTCTAGAGCATCATATATAGTATGGTATTTTGCATCTCCTGTAATTAATAAATCACAGTTATAAAACTTTGCTTTTTTCCAGAAATCTGCACCTGATCCATTCACAAAAGCAACTTTTGCACAAGTTTTATTCTTATCCTTAGTATAAAGACTCATCTCTTCTAATCTTAGTTTATTTTTTACTATTTTACAATATTCATCTATAGTAAATTCTTTTCCTATTTTATAGTATCTTCCAATGCCATTTATTTTATCTGCACCAGGAGATAAAACTTTTGACACCTCTATTTCTAATTTTTTTAATATATAGTCATTTAATCCACCTAGTGTAGAATCTATATTTGTATGAATACAATATACATTAATATTATTTTGTATTAACATCTTTATTTTTCTACTAATTGGATTTTTGAAATCAATAGACTTTATTCCATTAAAGATCATCGGATGATGTGATATTATTAAATTAGCTCCTTCTGATATAGCTTTTTCAATACTTTTTTCATCCACATCAAGAGTTACAACAACTCCATTTAGTTCTTCCTCTAGGTTTCCTACTAAAAGACCAACATTATCCCAATCCTCAGCATTTTTTTTAGGAAATAATTTTTCTAATTCACTTACAATCTCTTTTATAATCATATTGTGAAAAGTTCGCCTCCAAAGTTCGAAATTTTATTAATTGCTTTTTGAAAAATATCCTGACCTTTTCCTTTCTCTAAACCTAATTTTTCTTCTATTTGGAGCATTGATTCTCTTTTCCCATCTCTTAATCCATAAAATCTTTCAACTATCTTTATTTCATTCTTATCTAAACAGTTAAATAAGCTACTGTAGTTTATATTTTCAATCGTTTTTATCTTTTCGTTAATTCCTTCTATAACATCAGCCCTGTCTTCATATTCTTCTTTCAATACTTCAAAATGTTTTATAAACTCCGCCTTTGATTCTTGTAATCTTTCATTCGTGTATATAACCATTTTTCTTACTATATTTATTTTAATATAATCTTCAAAGCTCTTATAGCCACTACTCGGAAATTTCCCTATAGCTTCAATTAGAGCAATTGTCCCTTCCTGAGTTAAATCTAAATAATTTACTCCATTTTTTAAAAGTATTATTCCTAGCAAGATAGGTATTCTTAAACTTTTAGTTATAACTTCATCCTTACTATCTACATCACCTTTTAGAGCTTTTTCTCTTAACTCTTCATCTGATAAAAAATCAACTTTAGATATCTCTTCAAGATATTCCAATGTACTTGTTTCTAAATAGTCTATTTTCATTTCTGATAAAGTTCTATCATCTGTTATTTCATCATCTATTTTCAGAACATTTCTCTCTAAATATTCTTCATAAAGTTCCTCGTCATAAATTTCATCAATAACAAAGTTTTCAAAATCTGTAATTCTCATCAATATTCCTCCAAATAAATTATAATAAGTAAAGGGCAATCATTTAATAGATCGCCCTTTTTAATTTTTATTAGACTCTAAAGTCCTCTAATTTTCTTCTTCTACTAGGGTGTTTTAATTTTCTAAGAGCTTTCACTTCTATCTGTCTTATTCTTTCCCTTGTAACTTTAAATAGTTTTCCTACTTCCTCAAGAGTTTTTGGTGAACCATCATCTAATCCGTATCTATATCTTAATACTTTTTCCTCTCTCTCATTAAGTGTCGACAAAACTTCATCAAGTTGTTCTCTTAATAAAACTCTATTTGTTTGCTCATAAGGATTTAATGCTTTGTTGTCTTCAACGAAATCTCCAAGCTCACTATCCTCTTCACTACCTACAGCTGTTTGTAAAGATATTGGATCTTGGTTCATTTCCTGAATAGCCTTAACTTTTGCTACTTCCATATTCAGTCTTTCAGCTAATACTTCTGGAGTAGCGTCCTTCCCAGTTTCTTGTAAATATATTCTAGCTTCTTTTTTTATTTTATTAATAGTTTCTATCATATGTACTGGTATTCTTATTGTTCTTCCTTGATCTGCAATAGCTCTTGTTATTGCTTGTCTAATCCACCATGTAGCATAAGTAGAGAATTTGTAACCTTTTGTATATTCAAATTTTTCTACAGCTTTCATTAAACCTATATTTCCCTCTTGGATAAGATCTAATAATTTTAAACCTCTATTTGTATGTTTTTTAGCAATACTTACAACTAATCTTAAATTTGCTTCAACTAATTGATCAATTGCATACTGATCTTTTTCATAAGCTAATTTAGCATATTTAAGCTCATCTTCATGACTCAATAAAGGAATCTGACCAATCTCTCTTAAATACATTTTTATAGGCTCATCAACTTTCATTTCACCTGTAATATTGAATAAATCTTCACTAATTAATTCATCTGTAGATACTGGTTCTACCTCGTCTGGATTAAAATCATCGAAGTTAAACTCTTTATTTTCATATCCTAAAGTTTCTTCTCCATATACTTCATATTCACCAGATGTTCTTTTTTCAACTATATCATCATCATCAATTTCAAAATCATCATTAGAATCTTCAGCGTCATCTGAATCATCTGAATCTGAACTTTCTATTCTTGGAGATTTTTTTCTACCAGCTTTTTTTACTTCAGGCTCATCTGAATCATCATCTTGAGTTTTCTTTTTAGTTTTTCTTTCTTTAGATGCTTCTTCTTTCTTTTCAGCAGCTTCTTTTGATTCCATTTTCTTTTTCTTTGTAGCTTGTCTTACAATATTAATTCCTTGTTCAATCATTCCATTGATTAAATATTCTATTCTATCAATATCAAAATCATTTTTTAACTCTATGTTGATTTCTTCATAAGTTATAGTTTTATTTTCCATAGCTTTTCTTAACAAAGCTAAAACTTTCTCATTTTTTATAAAATCTTTCATTATAAAACTCCTCCCTACATGCTAATAAGCTTCTTAAATTCTAATTCTTCCGTAATCTTTTTTATCTCTTCTAACGTACACTTTTTAGCAATCTTCTGTTCGATTTTTTTAAGTTCTAATAATAACACCATGTCTTTTTTTCCATTTTTTTGAACATCTCTTAACTCTCTTCTTAACCACTCTGTTAAAAGTTCAAGAAGTAACTCCTCTTTACTTTCTTTTTCAGAATAAGGTCCATAATTTAATAATGAGAAGGTTAAAATACTTTGTTTTTCACTTTCTGTAAATTCATCACTTCTTAGTAGGTCCTTAAAATTTATTCCTTGAATTTCAATATGATTTTCATCGAAAAAATTAAAAATTTTTTGAACTAAATCATTTCCAAATTCTTTTCCTGAAAAATATTTATAATAACTGTTTTCAACTAAAATTAAACTTATAGTTAAAAACTCTATTTCAGCTTTTAAATCTTTTTGTTTTTTTCCATTTGGCCCTACCATTTTTATTTCTTCTTGAGATATGTATCTTTTAGAATTAGACTTATTATTCTTAACTAAAGTTTCCCACAATATCTCTTTTTCAATCCCAATATTTACAGATAGTTTATCAATATACAGAGATTGTTCTATTTTATCTGTTACTTTTTGAAAAAATTCTTTAAATCTTTTTATAAAATTTTGCTTGGAAAAAAGATCATTTAAGTCATACTCCTTAGCATAAAACTTATAAAGAAAGTCAAAACTCTCTGAAGAATTTTTTATAACTTTTAGAAATTCATCTTTTCCATATTTCTTTATATATTCATCCGGATCTTTTGCATTTTCATACATCAATACCCTTATAGAAAAGCCCAATTCTTTTAATACCATTATTGCTTTTTCAGTTGCTTTTTGTCCTGGAGCGTCCATATCAAAAGACAATATTATATTTTTAGTATATCTTTTTAATAGCTTTCCTTGCTCCTCTGTTAAGGCAGTTCCTAAAGGTGCTAAAGTTACATCAAATCCATTTAATGTAGCCATTAAAACATCCATGTAACCTTCCATTAACATAGCATACTCTTTCTTTTTTATATTTAAAAATTTTTCCCCTAATCCATATAGTATATTTCCTTTTTTAAATATCGGGGTATCTGGAGAATTTATATATTTAGCAATATCTTTTCCGCTTTCTAATGTTCTTCCTCCAAAAGCTATAACCCTTCTTTCTAAAGAATAAATCGGAAAAATTATTCTATTTCTAAATACATCGTATAATCCACTATCTCCCTCTTTTGCCAATCCTAAATCTAATATTTTTTCAACTGGATATCCTTGATTTATAAGAAAATCTGACATCCCATTTCTTGAATTTGGAGCAAAACCTATACCATTTTTCTGAATCTCTTCTGGACTTATACCTCTATTAACTAAATAACCTAATGCTTCCCTACCTGGATTTTTAAAAATTTCATCTGAAAAATACTGTTTCGCTTTTTCCATTATTTCATAGTAGATAGTATGCTCTTCAGTATTTTTTTTATTAATATAACTTCTTCCTTCAACAGGAATATTATATTTTTTAGCTAACTCACCAACAGCATCTTCAAAACTAATTTTTTTATAACTAGAATAAAAATGTATTGGATTTCCTCCTGCTCCACACACAAAACATTTGCATATATTTTTGCTAGGACTAATCATAAAAGAAGGTGTTGTATCACTATGGAACGGACAAAGTCCCTTAAAGTTAGCTCCAACTTTTTTTAAGCTAACGAATTCTCCTACCACTTCTTCTATGTTAAGAGAGTTATTTAATTTTTCAATTTCCTCATTAGAATATCTCATATTTACACCTTAGATTTTTTATCTTTAATCATTATTTTTTATTTACTCTATAGTATAATCTATTTTATGGTAATAATCAAATTTTTCTTTATTTCACTTCTGTTTTCCATCTTTTTATTTTATAATATTACAAGAATTACATAACAGAAAAGAAGGTTATTTTAATAACCTTCTTCTATTCTTCATTACTTACTTCTATCTTTATTTATTTTTAATTATTGTTTTTCTTTCACAATCTCTTCTACTGCTTCCAAAGCTTTTTTTGTTCTATAATCATTCATAACTTTTTCATGAATAGTTGCATCTGTTAATTTCGCGTTTAAAGCTTTTTCTTCTGATATTTTTTCCACAATATAAACTCTATCATTTGTTTCTAAACTTGAATACTCTCCAATTTTAGCTTCAAATAAATGCTTTGCTAATTTTTCATCATATCCAATTCCTTGTAAATAACCATTTTCTGAAATTTTATCAACTTTTTCAGCATAAACAATCTCTTTGTTAGCCTCTTTTAACTTTTCAAAAGTTATAGTTTTTGCATTTAATTCTTCTACTAATTTTAACGCTTTTTCCTCTAAAGATTTTTTTGTATTTTCTGAAACTTCAGGAACTATTAAAATATGAGCTGCATTAACTTCTTCTTTACCATTTTCAGTTTTCTTTTCTTTTACAAAAATAATGTGATAACCAAAATCTGTTTCAACTAACTCCGGATAAATTTCTCCTACTTTTCCTTTAAAAGATGCTTCTGCAAATGGGGCTACCATAAGTTCTTTTGAAAACCATCCTAAATCTCCGCCATTAACTGCAGAACCAGGATCTTTAGAATCACTCTTAGCTATTTCAGCAAAATTTTCTTTTGTAACTTTTTTTAATAATTCTTCAGCTTTAATTTTTGCAACTTTTTTATCCTCTTCTGAAGGATTGATACTCATAATCCCTATATTTGCATCTAAAGTTGCTTCTTTATCATATTTATCTTTGTTTTCAGTAAAATATTTTTCAACATTTTTACTATTTACTTCAACCTCATTTCTTAATATGCTTAATAATCCTTTACTGTAGTTAGTCATTTTTATATCTGTTGGTAAATTTTCATCAACTTTAACACCTTTTTCAATTGCAACCGATATTAGTTTCATTTGATTATTAATCTGACTTTCTACTATTTTCTTAGCTTCCTCAATGCTCACTCTTCTTTGAGCCATATTCATAAATACTTTTTTAGCTATATCAGCATTAGAAAATTTGAAACCTTGAATCTCTTTTTCTACTTTAGGTAAAGCATTTTGATATTCAGTCTGCACATTTTCTATTTTTATAGCACTTCTCATTTTATCTAACTCTATAGAATATTGCTCTATCGCTTTATCTTGAATATATTCTTTTCTTACCTCTTCTTTTGAAGAAACAAAATCTTTATCTTTAAATTTAGCATAAGTATTTTCCTCATAATATTTTAATAACTCTTCATCTGTTGCTTTTATATTAGCTTCAATACTTCCTAATAATTTATTTATTTTTTTATTTTCTTCAATCTCTTTCTTTAAACTAGCTCTAGTAAATCCTTGAGCTGATAAAAGTCTTTTAAATTGCTCATCATCACCAATTGATTTTCTCAAATTATTGTACTCTTCATTTATCTCTTTATTCGAAACTTTTATTTTCATTTTATTAGCTAATTCAAGAGTTAAATATTTTGTTATTTCATCGTCAATTGCTATAATTCCGATAACACCATCATCAACTTGAGTTCCTGTTGATTGAGAATAAGAAGATGAAATGCTTGCTTTTATTCTTTCTATATTCAATCTTGGAATTTCTTCTCCATTCAATTTAAACGCATATTGCTTTGGTCCTTCATCTCTATTTTTTACTTGTCCATAGTATAAAACTGCTGAACTCATTACAAATAACACTGTTATTATCCAAATAAATGGTTTTAAATTTTTTCTAAACTTTCTTATAGCCATTTTTTCCTCCAAAGGTTTATCTATATTCTTAATATCCTGCTCAAATTCTAACATATTTCACTATTTTTTTCAATAAAAGGTGATAATAAAAGATAAGATTATATATTAAAAGGAGGTTAATTACAACCTCCTTTAACACATACTTAAAATATTAGCTCATTTTAAAATCTAATCCGTATTTTCTAATCTTCTCATAAAGAGTTGTTCTTCCAATACCTAATAATTTAGATGTTTCTTGCTTATTCCATCTTGTCTTTTGTAATGCAATAGCAATTACTACTCTTTCAACATCTTCTAAAGCATAAATCTCTTGCTCTAAAATATCTTTAAGAGGTCCAACTCCTATTACAGTTCTATTTTCTATAGTATCTGATTTCATTTTTATCTCAAGAGGTAAATCTTCAACATCAATTACTCTATCATTTGATAAAATAACCATTCTTTCTACCATATTTTTTAATTCTCTAATATTTCCAGGATATGAGTACTCTAACATATATTTCATAGCCTCTCCAGATATTACTGGCATCTCTCTATGTAACTCTTTCATAATTTTATTTAAGAAGTAATTTGCTAAAATAGGTATATCTTCTTTTCTATCTCTTAATGATGGCGCTTCAATTGGGAAAGCTGTTAGTCTGTGATATAAATCCTTTCTAAATCTTCCTTTTTCAGTTTCATCTTTTAAATCTTTGTTAGTAGAAACTATAAATCTCACGTTAATTCTACGAGATTTATTTCCACCAACTCTTCTAAATTCTCCATATTCTATTACTCTTAAAAGTTTTGCTTGAGCTTTTAAATCCATAGCTGATATCTCATCTAAGAATATAGTCCCTCCATCGCACTCTTCTAAAAGTCCTTTTTTATTAGATGTTGCTCCTGAAAAAGCTCCTTTTTCATAACCAAACAACTCTCTTTCTATACTTTCTTCTGGTAATGATGCACAACTAATTGTTACGAAAGGTGCCTTTCTTCTATCACTTTTTTTATAGATTTCTTTAGCTATTAATTCTTTTCCAGTTCCATTTTCCCCTGTTACTAAAACAGTTAAGTCACTTTCTGCAACTTTCTCTATTAAAGTCTTAACCTCTCTGATTTTTATAGATTGACCTATAATTTCATTTTTTTCTTCAGTTTCTTGAAGTTTCTCTTCTAATTTTTTCTTTTCTTTTAAAACCTCTAAAGATTTTAAAGCTGGAACTATAATTTTATTTATCTCTTTATGTTGTACTGGTTTTACAACGTAGTTATATATTTCAGCATCTCTTAAATCTTGGATTACGCTATCCTTTTCTTCATCTAAAAGTCCAATAATTACGAAGTCTTTTCCTACACCATTAAGTTTTCTTTTTGCTTCTGAAAAGTTGAACCATGTTAAATGTTCATCTAATAATATAACATCAAAATCACTTTCTCTTAACATATCTAATCCATCTAGTAAATTGTTAAATGTGATTACCTCATAGTAATCTGACAACTCTTTTCTTATTTGTTTTAAAGTCTCTTTTCTTTCCGCTATTGCTAAAATCGCACTTTTATTCATAAATTTGTCACATCCTCCTGTTTTAGAAATTTTTCCTTGTTTTAATCATTTACATGTATTATATTAGTTTTTTTCTTTTTTTTCAATACTTTTTTTGAACATTTTTTTTATTTTCTGCTTTTCTTCTCTTTTTTGCGGATTTAAATATATAACAGTTTATTTTTTATTATATTTATGGTAAAATTTTTTCTATCATTACAGCTATTTTAATTAGGAGTGTAAATATCATGAAAAAAACTAAAGAACTTGCTTTTCTAAATTTTTTAAAACATACAACGCCAAATATAGTAGATTTTCAAAATAGTCATGTTACTTTTTCTATACTTGAACTTGAAAGCAAAATGGACTTAGATAAAGAAACTATCTCTGATTTTCTTAATCAGTTAAAGCAACATAATTTTTTAGACATAACAGAACTTTCAAAAGATACTTTTGATATCCATTTTCATGTAACTTATAATACACTTATGGATTTTATTAATCCTCATGATATTGATGAAATTTTAGAAGAAATTTATTACTTTATTATGAAGTATTCAAAGGAATTAAATTTTGATTTTGTTAGTAAGTCACTATTTGAGTCAACAAAGGTAGTATATCCTTTATTACAAAAAGATCCAAACTATGATCTTTCTCCTATTATTAGAGAATCATTAAAAAATCTTTCAAAAAAGGCTCATATAGAATTTTATATTTCTAAATTACTATTTTCTTTTGCTGATAAAATAGAAGATGAAGATCAAAAAATTTATGAAAACATATTTTATTATTTTTTAACTTTACCTTTTGAAGATAATCCTTTTTTAACAACACTGTTTCTTTCTAAATTATTTATTCAGATAGAAGCTATGAATAAAGGTGTAACTTGGGACAAAGTTTTAGATTTTAACTGTGACACTACAGTTACTGAACTCGAGAAAATTTTTAACTAATAAGGAAAGGAGTAATTAATTTTATGATAAAAATATATTTTGTTAGACATGGGCAAACACAATGGAACAAAGAAGGGAAGTTTCAAGGATCACTTAACTCCCCTTTAACAGAAGAAGGAGTTAGTCAAGCAAATAGACTTGCTAATAAGTTGGAAAGCATAAACTTTTCCTTTGATAAAGTTTATTCATCTCCTTTAGGAAGAGCTTTTAACACTGCTGAACTAATCACTCAGTATAAGAAAAATATTACACCTATAAGCGAATTTAGAGAAATATCTGTTGGAAATATGGAAGGAGTTATTTTCCAAGAGTTTAAAACTAATTTTCCAGACGAATATCATAATTTTTTCCACAATCCAACTATGTACAACCCAGAAAAAATTAATGGAGAATCTTTCCCTTCTCTTATGGAAAGAATTGAATTAGGATTAAAGAAAATTGTTGAAGAAAACCAATGTAACTCTAACGTATTAGTTGTTACACATGGTATAGCTTTAAGAGGTATTATTAGCTACATAAAAACTAATAGTCTTTCTATTGAAAGATTTGTTGAAGCTCCTGTTCCTGAAAATACAAGTGTTACAACAATAGTTTACAAAGATGGAAAATTCTCTATTGAAGATTTTTCAAACATAGACCATTTACAAGACTAAACACTTCTAAATAAAATAAGTATAACTATTTAAATTAAAACATCTGTTGAACATATATTCAAATAACTGATAACTACTTTTAAGTATTTAATATAGATAAAAAGAGGTAACTTTAAAAGTTACCTCTTTTTATTTTAAAATTTAATAAGATCTCCAGAATTATCTAAATCATAACCTTGCATTTTAGATATTATAAATTTGAAATAATCAGATTTTAAAAACTGAATAAACTCTACTACATTATGTTTTTCAATATCCTCATTTCTAACTAAAAAATCATACTCTTCATACTTAAGAGGTATAAAATCTAATCCTGTAATTGTTGCTGCCTCTTTAATTCCTAGCCCTGCTGTTGCAATTTCAGATTTAATTGCCATAGCAACTTCAAGATGAGTCGTTAACTCTCTCTCATAACCACATATTTTAACACTGCTAATATTTTCCTCTTTTAAAAAATAATCTAGTAGAATTCTAGTCCCTGCCCCTCTCTGTCTATTGGCAAATACTACCCCATCTTTTACTAAATCTTTTATAGATAAAATATTTAGTGGATTTCCTTTCTCTACAATTATTCCCTGTTCTCTTTTTACACCTTTTATTAAAGAGACTTCCCCTTCAGAAAAATATTTTTTTATAATGTCTATATTATAAAGTCCCGACTCTTCATTTAAAATATGGATAGGGGCTATATGTGTATTTTTATTTTTTATTGCAAGAACTCCTCCAAAACTTCCAACATGTGTTGATACTAACTTTATTTTGTCAGAAATATGTTCCATGATTATGTCATGACTACCTATAGATACTAAATAGTCTTTTATCTCTTCTATAGGTTTTAATAATCTTATATTTACAATTGTTTTGTTAGATATCCCCTCTACATTTTTAGGAACTTCTAAAATTCCATCAGCTTTAACTAAGCTCATAGTAATTCCTGCTCCTCTTGATAAAGGAGTTGCAACTAATTTATCCCCTATATAGCTTAAAGACACTCTTACATACTCTTTAAATTTTAATGATGATACTACATTCTTTGAAAGTTCTGCTTGAATATATTCGCTTTTTTTCTCCACTAAAGACAACTTCTCTATAAATGGTTTAAGAAAAATCTCCAAAGATAAAAATGCCGAAACAGGATACCCTGGTATTCCTAAAATAAGTTTGTTTTTAATTTTTCCTAATATTGTAGGCTTTCCTGGTTTTATTGCTATTCCATGAATAATAACTTCACCTAACTCCTCAATAACGCTCTTTGAAAAATCTTTACTTCCTGCTGATGAACCTGCATTAATAATTATAATGTCATACTTATCAACAGCTTCCATTATTTTATCTTTTAAGCTATCAATATTATCATTTGATTTAGGAAGAATAGTTGGGACTCCATTCCACTCTTCTATCATTGATGAAAACATATATGAATTTGAATCAATAACCTTTTTTTCTCTACTTTGAAAATCAGAATTGAAAATATCAATAACTTCATCACCTGTAGGTATTATTCCAACTGTTGGTTTTTTTATAACTTCAATTTCTGTAATTCCTGCTGATATTAGAGCAGCTAAATCTTGAGGTTGAATCAGATGATTCTCCTTTAGGATCATCTCACCTTGAACTATATCTTCCCCTATTACTCTAACATGTTGCCAAGGTTTTGCACTTTTGTATATTTTTACACTATTTTCATCTACAGGAATAACTTCTTCAATCATTATTACTGTATCACCTTTTTTATAATCTAAAGCTTCTCCTGTATTAACATATGAAAAATTATCCTTATTTAAAAAAACTGGTTCCACCTCTGTTGCATGAGATGTTAACTCTGAAAATAGAAATATTCCATCCATTGCACTAGCTGAATAACTAGGGGATGAACTCTCTGCAAAAATAGATTTGGCCACTACTCTTTTACAACAATTTTTCACAGATATTTTTTCTGTTTTTGTCGAAAATCTTATATTATCTTCAAGTATTTTTAATGCCTCTTCCAATTCTGTGTTATCAATATATATATTTCGCTCTCTACTCATTTAACCACACCTTTATAGATTCATTTTTATAAACCCCTTCCCTATGAGGAGGAATAACTATATATCCATCACTTTGAATTAAAGGTTTTACCATGGATGACTTACTGTATACAGGATATACTTTTATGCATTGTTTCCCTTCAATAGTTTCTATCTCTGTTTTTACATTTATAACAACACTCTTACCAGGATCCCCAAAAATATTCTCGCCAATTTCTCCTATAATAAATCTATTTTCTTTTTTTAAAATTTTATCTAATACTATTCTAAATACAGTAATTGCTGATTGAGGGTGACCAGGTAGTCCTAAAATTATTTTTTCTTTAGCTTTTGCTATAATTGTGGGTTTTCCCGGTTTTATTGAAATCCCATGAACTAAAATTTTACCACTATTTCCCAGTATAGCTTTCTCTGTATAATCCATAACTCCAACTGAACTTCCTCCAGAAATAATTACTATATCACTACATTGAATCCCTTCCCTTATCTGTTCCTCCAATAATGAAAGATTATCTTTTAGCAATATTTTTTTTACTACTATCCCCATATTTTGTTCAATCATAGCCTTAAGGG
>CAMTJB010000012.1 GCA_947072715.1 uncultured Fusobacteriaceae bacterium
TTTCTTCAAAATCAATCATAGTTTTATTCCCACCTATACTTATAGTATTTAGACTCACCTTTTTTAAAAAAAGTTTATTTTTTTTTTAAATCATCTTCTATAATTTTTCTTAACTCTTCTAATATTTCCTTTTCTTCTACTTTTTTTATAATTAAACCTTTTTTAAAAAGTACTCCAACACCTTTTCCACCAGCTACTCCATAATCAGCTTCTTTCGCTTCTCCAGGTCCATTTACAATACATCCCATTACTGCTATCTTTATATTTAAATCTTTGTTTTTAAACTCTTTTTCTACTTCTTTTGCAAGACCTATTAAATCTATTTCAGTTCTCCCGCAAGTTGGACATGAAACTATTTCAGTTCCTTTTCTTAATCCTAAAACTTGTAAAATTTCTTTAGCTACCTTTATCTCTTCCACAGGATCCTCAGTTAAAGATACTCTAATTGTAGATCCTATATTATCTACAAGCAAACTTCCTATTCCAATTGCTGACTTTATAGATCCTTGGAAGGCTGTTCCTGCTTCTGTTACTCCTAAGTGAAGAGGATAATCAACTAATTTAGAAATCTTTCTATAAGCTTCAACCATCATTCTTACATTGCTTGATTTTATTGATATAATAATATCCTTAAAATTATACTTTTCAAGAAGTGCTACGTGATACATAGCACTTTCTACCATTCCATCAGCACAAGCATGACCATATTTTTCTAAAATATGTTTTTCTATTGAGCCAGAATTTACCCCTATTCTTATAGGGATATTTTTTTCTTTAGCTTTCTCTACAACAATTTTTACTTTATCATCATCACCAATATTTCCCGGATTGATTCTAAGTTTATCTATTCCATTTTCAATAGCTAAAATTGCCAATTTATAATCAAAATGTATATCTGCAACCAAGGGGATATTTACTTTCTTCTTTATCTCAGATATTGCTGCTGCTGCTTCTGGGGTATTTACAGTCATTCTAACAAGCTGACACCCTTCTTTTTCTAAGGCTAATATCTGTTTTACTGTTTTTTCAACATCTGAAGTATTAGTATTTGTCATAGATTGGATAATCACTTCATTTTCTCCACCTATTATTATATCTCTTACTTTTACTTCCCTTGTTTTATACATAATAATCTTCTCCTTGCTTGCATAAAATTATTTATCTCATTGATGCTTTTAATGGATCAATTGTTTTTCCATCTTTTCTTACTTCATAATGTAAATGTGGACCTGTTGATCTACCTGAATTTCCTGTTAAACCAATAACTTGACCTTGTTGAACTACATCTCCTTTATTTACATCCATACTTTGTAAATGAGCATATCTAGTCTCATATCCACCTTCATGCTGTATCATAATTATTTTTCCATATCCACTCTTATAACCAGAATATATTACAGTTCCTTTTTGTGCAGCTCTAAATGGAATATATCTTGCTTTTAAATCAACACCAGCATGCATAATATATCTTTTTAAAATTGGATGGAATCTTGTTCCATATGGACTGTTAACACCTGAATATTTTATTGGCATTGCAAATCCACTTACTGGTTTAGGAAGAATCGATTTTTTAGGAACAGGTGTTGCCTCTATCAATTGTTTTCTAATAATTTTTATTGATGGATTCTTAATAAAAATTTCCTGTCCTAAATCTAACTCATCATTCTCTAAAGAGTTATACCTTCTAATATCATTTATCTTAACTCCATATCTTTGAGCTATTTTAAATAATGAATCACCTTTTTTCACTTTGTAAAACAATCCGTTTTCAGATGGAATCTTTAATTTATCTCCAACTCTTAATACCTTTGTATTTTTAGGATTATTTATTTTTATCATCTCTTCTGTAACATTATATTCTTCAGCTATGAGTGATAATGCATCACCTTTTTTAACAAAATATTCTGTATAAGTTACTTTTTTTACATCTTGTACTGGCTCTTTTTCAACAGATTCTTTTTTAACATTTTCAGTTCCTGTCTCTGTTTCTGTTTCAGATTCTGAAATTTGTTTTTTTACTTTTCCATCTTCATCAATATAATAATCTCTTTGAGTCGTGAAATAATTTGTAGATAATATTTGCTCCCCTTGGTCATTACTATTATCGTAAGAGTAATACTCTGTAAATCTAGTTGTATCTACTACTTCTTCTTGAAATATTGTTAATTCTTCTATAGCGTATGAGAATATAATTATTAAGATTATTAAAAAATTAAATCTTAATCTTAACATCTATTCCCCCTTATTATTTTTTTAGCATCTCGTTATTATTTTCTGTAGCTTCTATTAGATCAATAAATTTTTTAGTTGCATTTACCTTATCAAGTTGAGAAAGGTGTCTTCTTATTGTCCATATTTTATCTAGTTTTTCCTTTGGAATTAATAATTCTTCTTTTCTAGTTCCTGATTTTTGAATATCGATAGCTGGATAAATTCTCAACTCTGCTAAAGTTCTATCGAGTTGAATCTCTAAATTTCCAGTTCCTTTAAATTCTTCAAATATAACTTCATCCATCTTACTTCCTGTATCTATAAGAGCTGTAGCTATTATTGTTAAACTCCCTCCACCTTTAATATTTCTAGCTGATCCAAAAAACTTTTTAGGATAATATAGAGCACTTGGATCTATACCACCAGATATAAGTTTTCCTGAAGAGGGTATAACTATATTATAAGCTCTTGAAAGTCTTGTAATAGAATCCATTAAAATAACTATATGATGTCCATCTTCAATTTTTCTCTTGGCTTTTTCTAAAACCATTTCTGTGACTTTTATATGATTTCTTGGTTCTTCATCAAAAGTAGACGAATATACTAGCGCACCTTTGACATTTTCAATTATATCTGTTACCTCTTCAGGTCTTTCATCTATCAGAAGTAACCAAACTTCAACATCTTTGTTATTTTCAATAATTGAATTTGCTAAGCTACTTAACAAAATAGTTTTTCCAGCTTTAGGAGGTGCTACTATAAGTCCTCTTTGACCTTTTCCTATTGGAGCTATAATATCAATCATTCTTCCTGCAATATTTTTTTTATCTGTCTCCAACATAATCTGTTCTGTAGGATATGAAGGTTTCAATTCATCAAAAGCAACTCTTGCTTCTGCTTTTGCATTTGATTGTCCATTTATAAGAAAAACTTTCTTTAAACCATAATTTTTTTCTTCACCAACAGGTTCTCTTACTTCACCAACAACAATATCTTCATATCTTAATTTAAATCTTTTTATTTGAGATGCTGATACATAAATATCTTTTTCAACACTAGTATTTCTTAAAAAACCATATCCATCAGGTAATATATCTAAAGATCCAACCCCTAGCGTCACTCCTTCTTGCTGTTCAAAATGATTTTTAATTAGTTGAATAATATCATTTTTTTTATTTTTACTACCTAAGTCAATATTTAATTCTTTTGCTATTTCACTTAATTCTTTTAAAAAAAATCTATCCAACTCTAACATTTTAATCCCCTTTTTTATTAAACTATCTCACCGTAAAGTGTCCATGTCTTATAATCATTTATTTTAACATTTACAAATTCTCCTGCAAGAGAGATGTCTCCCTTGAATATAACAACTTTATTTGTACTTGTTCTTCCTGTTAGCATCTCTTTATTTTTCTTACTTTCACCTTCAACTAAAACTTTTTCAACTCTTCCTACAAAGGGAGCATTCGCTGTTTTTGACTTTTCATTTTGTAACTCTATTAGTCTTTGAAGTCTGCTTTTCTTAACTTCTTCATCGATTTGTCCTTCCATCTCAGCTGCTTTTGTCCCTTTTCTAATTGAGTACATAAACATAAATGAATTATCAAAACCTACTTTTTGTACAACATCTAAAGTATCTAAGAAATCCTCTTCCTCTTCATAAGGGAATCCTACGATAATATCTGCTGTTATTCCTGAATTTGGCACTCTTGCTTTTACTTTTTCAATAAGAGAAAGATACTGCTCTTTTGTATATCCTCTATTCATTAATTTTAAAACTTTACTTGACCCTGATTGTAATGGAATATGAATAGACTTTGTAATCTTATCACATGTTGCTATTGCATCGATTACATCATCACTAAAATCTCTTGGGTGAGGAGATATAAATCTTACCCAAAAATCTCCCTCAATTTTTTCAATTTCACATAATAACTTAGCAAAATTTTCTCCTGTTTTTAAATCTTTTCCATAAGAGTTTACATTTTGCCCTAGTAATATTATCTCTTTAAATCCTTTTTTTACATACCCTTTTATCTCTTCAATAATTTCTTTCATAGGAACTGAACGTTCTCTTCCTCTTACATATGGAACAATACAATAAGTACAGAAGTTATTACAACCATAAGTAATTGGAATTGATGCTGTATATTTAGAATCAAAATCTGCATCTAACGTTGGCGGAAGTTCATCTCCATCTCCTACGTATATAACTGATTTAAAATCTCCACTTTCTATTTTTTCAATAGCTTGTGGTATCTTCCCTATATTTTGATTTCCCATTACTATATCTATTATTGGGAATTTTTTAGCTAAAGCCTCACCTTGCTCTTGAGCAAAACAACCAGTTATTCCTATTATTGTTCCTTGTTTCTCTTTTTGTAGTTTTAATTCTCCTAGTTTTCCATAAATTTGAGTGGCAGCTCCTTCTCTTACTGTACAAGTATTTAAAAATACTGCATCTGTTTCAGATAAATCCTCTGTCATCTCATAACCCATATTTGTTAACATACTTTTTATTTTCGCACTTTCATTTACGTTCATTTGACATCCGTAAGTGATGATCATCGCTTTTTTCAATTTTTTTCCTCCATAATACCAATCTTATTCTTTTCATTTCTAGCTCTATTAAAGAGGTATCAACTATTTTTTTGATCTTTTATATTAATTTCATTATATTAATAAACCTCTGTTTTAACGTATAATTTTAACATATTTTTTTTAATAAATACAGAAAAAAAATAAGAGTCTCTAAATACTTAGACGACTCTTATTACTATTTTGTTTTAATATATTTTTTTTATTTAAAAATTTCTCCTGCTTCTAAATACCATAACAATAAATCCATTTTATCCATTCCAATTCCAACTTTCTCACAATAAGTTCTAAGTTTCTCTTCAATATCTTTATAAAGTTTAGGAGTAATTGTCTTAGGAACTTCAGGAATAATATCTAATCTAACTAAATTCTTTAAAATATGTCTATCTAAAATAGCTACATCTTCCCCAAAACCTACATTTCTAAGAAAATGACCAGCTTCTTTATAAGACATTCCTTTAATATTTTTTACAATCCACTCTCTCTTTTCAAAAGTTGTAGGCAGTGAATTAAAAAATTGTTTAGTTATAATTTTTCCAGATTCATCTTTCATCTGTTCTCTTAATTCCACTAAATATTTAGCTTTATTATTTTTAAATCTTACAATATTAAGATATTCTGATATTGTTAAAGCATCTCCTGTAAAAAGTATTCCATCATTTCTTAAAGATGTTATAGCCTTCCAAGCATTTCTTGCTTTTGATTGAGGTGTTAATATACAAAAGGAAAGTTCTGAATGAATATCCTCATCACTACCATTTTTCCAAATTTCTTTAAATTCTATAAGTCTCTTATCTATATCTTTCTCTATCTGATTATAAACTTTTTTAATCTCTTCAAAATAAGTACTTTCCAAAATTTCACCTCTCTATAGCTCAAATCCGTAAGGAAGTAGCTCTTCCATTGTCATAATCTTATAATCTCTCTTTAAATTGGCAAGAATTATTACAGTTTTATCATGTGCAAACTCTTTCATAACTTGTCTGCAAGCTCCACAAGGAGAAACAGGATTTGTAGTATCTGCTACTACACAAATTATATCTATCTTTTGCATCCCATTTGAAATTGCAGTAAAAATTGCTGTTCTTTCTGCACAATTAGCTAATCCGTAAGAACCATTTTCCACATTTACACCTGAATAATGATTTCCTTTTTCATCTACAACAACAGCTCCAACTTTAAAATTAGAGTACTTTGCATAAGAATTTTCTCTTGCTTTTATTGCTTCTTCTATTAGCTCTTTTATTTTATTCTCATTCATAATTTTTCACTTCCTTTCTTAAATAGAGATTACTTTTAAGATTAGTTAAGTTCTAAAGCCGCTTCTAAAGCAATCTCTATCATCTCTTTTAAACTTGTTTGTCTCTCTTCTGTAGATGTAGATTCTTTTGTAACTAAAGAATCTGATATTGTTAAAATTGTTAGAGCTCTCGCACCTAATTTAGCTGCAATTGTGTAAAGAGCTGAAGTTTCCATCTCTACGCATAAAACTCCAAACTGAGCCCATTTTTTATAATCATCAAAATCATCACTATAAAATTCATCAGCTGTTAAAACATTTCCAGCTTTTATAGCTATATTTTTTCTTTCTGCTGCTTTTACCGCTCCATTAAATAATTCAAAGTTTGCTGTAGCTGCATAATCTGCTCCGTTAAATCTTAACTTGTTCATTCCTGACGTTGAAGAACTTGACATAGCTAAAATAACGTCTCTAATTTTTACATCTTCTCTATATGATCCAGCAGTTCCAACTCTTATTAAATTTTTACAACCAAATTCAGTTATTAATTCATTAGAATAAATACCGATTGAAGGGCATCCCATTCCAGTTCCTTGTACAGAAACTTTTTTCCCCTTATACATTCCAGTAAATCCATACATTCCTCTAACTTCATTATAACATACAACATCTGTTAAAAATGTTTCTGCTATCCATTTTGCTCTTAATGGATCTCCTGGTAATAAAACTGTTTCTGCGATGTCCCCTCTGTTTGCTTTAATATGTGGTGTTGCCATAGTAAATCACTCCTTTTTCTATATTATATTTTAATTGTTTAACTACTTATATTATTATTTAATTACTTGTTTGATTGATTATGAATTTTTTCTAGTACAGTTTTACTTTGTAATCTCTTTTGCAAAAGAATTTTCTAAATTAGTTTTTCCAAGAACTAAGTCCTCTATAGTAGCTGCTATACTTGCGAAAGTCGTTCTTACTCCTAAATTTACCCCTGATTTTAAATCTTTTCCATAAACTAAAAGTGGAATATACTCTCTTGTATGATCTGTTCCTTTATACGTTGGATCACATCCATGATCCGCTGTTATTATTAGTATCTCATCAGATTTTAGATTTTCGATAATTTCTGGAACATATTTATCAAACTCTTCTAAAGCTAATTTATAACCTTTAGGGTCTCTTCTATGACCATATTTCATATCAAAATCAACTAGATTTGTAAATATTAATCCTTTTGTATCTTCTTTAAGAGCTACAATAGTTTTTAATATTCCATCTAAATTATCTTTATTTGTTCCTCTACTTTGAGTAAGACCAACACCAGCAAATATATCAGAAGTTTTTCCAATTCCTACAACCTCTAGTCCACTTGCTTTAACTCTATCTAACATACTTTCCATAGGTGGCAATACTGAATAATCATGTCTATTTGCTGTTCTTGCAAACTTCCCTTTTCCATCACCTAAATAAGGTCTTGCTATTACTCTTGCAACAGGTGATAATTCCTCACAAATCTCTAAGGCAATTTTGCAAGCTGAGTATAACTCTTCTAAAGATATATGTTCTTCATGAGCCGCTATTTGAAGCACTGGATCTGCTGAAGTATATATGATTAAGGCTCCTGTAGCTATTTGCTCCTCTCCATATACATCTAAAACTTCAGTCCCTGAATATGGAAGATTACAAATAACTTTTCTTCCTGTTCTTTCCTCGATAGCTTTTATTGTTGCTTCTGGAAATCCTTTCGCATATGTTGGAAATCCTTTTTCAGGAATAATCCCTGCAATTTCCCAATGACCTGTTGTAGTGTCTTTTCCTATTGATTTTTCATCGGCTTTTCCATAACATCCTGTTGGAGTTGCCTCTTTTTTTACACCTAATACATCAATTATATTTCCTAATCCTAGTTTCCCCATATTAGGAAGCTGAATTCCACCTGTTACTAAGGCTATTTGTCCTAATGTATTAGCTCCTTCATCTCCGTAATTTTTAGAATCTGGAGTATATCCTACCCCTAAACTATCTAATACTATTATAGTTGCTCTTTCTATTTTTTTCATGTTAACTCCTCCACACTTTAATATGTATATGGATATTAATATTCCCCTTCTTTCATCTTTCCTGTTGTTACAAGTTGAACTCCAGAAGATGTTCCAAGTCTATTAGCTCCAGCTTCTATAAATTTTGCAGCTGTTTCTAAATCTTTTACTCCACCTGCAGCTTTTATTTTGATTTTATCTCCAACTATTGATTTCATTAATTTTAGATCTTCTAAAGTTGCTCCACCTGTTCCAAAACCTGTAGATGTCTTTACAAAATCTGCTCCCGCTCTTACACACATTTCACAAGCCATTTTTTTCTCTTCTTCTGTTAAATAGCAGTTTTCTATTATTACTTTTAAAACATTAGAACCTATAGCTTTTTTTATTTCTAAAATTTCTTGCTCAACTTCTATATACATGCCAGACTTCATGAATCCTACATTGATAACCATATCAATCTCTCTAGCCCCATCTTCTATGCATTTTTTCGCTTCAAATATTTTAGCATCTTTACTCATAGCACCTAAAGGAAATCCAATTACAGCACATACTTTTACATCTGATCCCTCTAACTCTTTTTTAGCTAAAGAAACATATGAACCATTTACACAAACAGCATAAAAATTATGTTCTTTTGCTTCTGAGCAAAGTTTTTTTATATCTCCTACTACAGTTGTTGCTTTCAAAACTGTATGATCAATATAACTATTTATTTTCATCTTTTAACCTCCTATAATATCTAAAATAATTGGTTTAGCTTCTACTTTATCTTTTGAGTATCCAATAGCTTTATTAACTTCATTAATAACACTTTCAGTTAAGTTTCCTTTATGATAAAATTCTAAAATCATATCACCTTTTTTTACATAACTTCCAACTTTAACTTTCATTATTATACCTACTGAATGATCTACAACATCTTCTTTCTTTGCTCTTCCTGCTCCTAGCATCATTGCTGCACGCCCTATATCATCAGCTGCAATAGTTGATATATATCCATCTTCTTTAGCTAAATAAGATGTGATTTCTGGCGCTACTTCTAAAAGAGAATAATCATCACACACTCTAGGATCTCCACCAGAAGCTTTTATAAAGCTTTTTAAATTATCTAAAGCTTTTCCTGAATGAATAACTTCTTCAACAATTTTCTTTCCTTCTTCTATTGTTTTTACATCTCCCTTCATTTTTAAAGCTTGTGCACCAAGAATTATAATTAAATCTTGGAACTCTTTAGGGCCTCTTCCTTTTATAGTTTCTATAGCCTCAATTACTTCTAAAGAGTTACCTACAGCACGTCCTAAAGGCTCATCCATATTACTTAGCATACATACAATATTTCTATTAAATAGCTTACCTAATTTATGCATTGTTTCAGCTAATTTTTTAGCATCATCATAATTTTTCATAAATGCACCTGATCCAACTTTTACATCAAGTATTATAGCATCAGCATGTACTGCTAATTTTTTACTCATAATCGAACTAGCAATTAGAGGAATTGATGACACAGTTCCTGTTACATCTCTTAAAGAATACAGTAACTTATCAAGAGGAACTATTCTATCTGAATATCCCATTATTCCAGTTCCAGTTGTATTAACTAAATTTATTAATTGCTCTCTTGTTTCTGAGAATGTAAATCCTTTTATAGATTCGAACTTATCTATTGTTCCACCTGTATGACCTAACCCTTTCCCTGAAAGTTTTGCCGTCCCCATTCCTAAAGCTCCTAAAACTGGCGCTAAGGCTATTGTAGTTTTATCGCCAACTCCACCTGTAGAATGCTTATCTACTAAATACTTCGTAGCTCCAGGGAAATCTATTGTATCTCCTGAATTAATCATTGCTGTTGTGAAGTTTTTTAATTCCTCATCATCCATTCCCTTGAAATATACCGCCATTAAATAAGCTGCAATTTGATAATCTGGAATCTCTTTGCTTAAATACTTACTTAATAGAAAATCTATCTCCTCTTTTGTTAATATTCCACCATCTCTTTTCTTTTCAATAATATCTACTGCTCTCATAATTACCCCCTAAATATTATTTTTAATAATTTTTATTTTTTTAGAAAAAATAAAACCACATTTGTTTATCAAAGTGGTTTTCTATCACTGCCTAAAATTTTAGGACTTTTTTTCTTTTATTTAATTACTTTTTATTATTTAATTATTATTTATTATTGATTTTTTGCTTTTACAATAAGTTATATAAATAATTATTTTTATAACTACTTTTTATAAACTATACTTTTATTATATATATTTTTCAACAAAAGTCAAATTCTATAATAATTTTTAATGTATTTAACCTATTTAACTATATAAAAAGAGGTTCAAATTTTGAACCTCTTTTTATAAATATTTATGATTAAATAGTAACTACTATTTTACCAGAAGCTAAATCAGCTTTTATTTCCTCTATTTTTTTAAGGTTTTCTTCACCCATAATATCTTTTGTATTTTTAAAATCTGTAAGCCCAACACCGTTTTCTTTTACTCCAAACTCTTTTACGCCTGTTTCAAATACATTCTCTTTTAAAGCTTTTACTGTATCAAATACTGCTACATCAACATTTTTTAACATAGATGTTAAAACTGTTCCTGGAGCAACATCGTCTTGATTTGAATCTACACCGATAGCTAATACTTTTGATTCTCTAGCTGCATCTATAACTCCAATACCTGTTGCACCTGCTGCATGATACATTACATCTGCACCTTGTTGAATCTGAGCTAAAGCAACTTCTTTTCCTTTTACAGGGTCATTAAATGGATTTTGTCCACCAACATAAATACTTATTACTTTTATATTTGGATTAACATATTTTGCTCCCTGCTCATAACCTTTTTGGAATTTTTGAATTGTAGGAACTTCTATTCCTCCAACAAATCCTACTACACCAGTTTTAGAAGCCATTGCTGCTGCTGCTCCTGCTAAGAATGATCCTTCAGCTTCTTTGAATATTAAACTTTTTGTATTTGGTTTATTTATAATATCATCTATTACAACGAATTTTAAATTTGGATAATCTCCTGCTACTTTTTCAGCAGCATTTTTCATTTGGAATCCTGTTGCTATTATTAAATCATATCCTGCATCTGCATATTCTCTTAAGAATTGCTCATCTTCTGAAGGTGAAGCCGGCTCTATATATTTAAAGTTTATTCCAAGTTCAGCTTTAGCTTTTTCTAATCCTCTGTAAGCTGAATCGTTAAAAGATTTATCACCAAGTCCTCCTGTTGATAAAACTATTCCTACCTTTAAATCTTTGTCATTTTTTGTTGCAACAGCTTTCTCTTCTGTCTTTCCGCCACAAGCACCTAATAAAAGTGTTGTTAAAATAACAAGTCCTGAAAATATTTTTTTCATAATACCCCCCTAAGTTTAATATAATATACTATAATAGTATAACAGTATAGTACTGCATAATATTACTTATAACATTTCAATACTAACACATCTTATAAAAAAAAACAATTACTTAATTGGGAAATATTATACTTCAATTCCCATTTCATTTATATTTTTAATTCTTTTAAATTCTTGTTTTAATGCTTTTATTTTAAATTTACTAATCCCTTTTATATTTAAAAGATCAGCTTCTGATGCATCTTGAATATCTGTTAAATTTTCATAAATATCAATCAATTTTTCTATATCTTTTTTTGAAAGTTTTCTTATTTTGCTAAGTACTCTATACCCTTTTGGGACTACTTTATTATATAGACTACTTTGAGTTTTTCCATGGCCTAAAATACTTGTAAATTTTTCTAATTCTAACAATTCTGTATCTGATAATTTTTCTAATTCACAATTTATAAAATTAATATCAAAATCTTCTTTTTCACCTTTGTAGTAATCCTTTATAAAATTAATTTTTTCCTCTTTTAGTTCTAATAAAAGCTCTTTAATCTGAAGCTTTATAAGTCTTCCTTCAATTCCTAATTCTGCAACATAAGTTTTCAACTCTTTTTTTATTCTATAAATCATTTCAAACCTTTGAGCAACTGATGCAACTTCATCCATAGTAACTAAATCTTCTAATTCTAATAGTGTTAGTTTCGATATTTCACGATCTAAAACATTTCTATATTTTTCTAAAGTTTTTAAGGCTTGAGTAGCTTGTTCCGCAACAAGAGAGATGCTTCTTAATTTATATTTTAGTTCCCCTTTATAAATTGTAACACTTCTTCTTCTTTCAGAAATTGTTATAACCATTTTTCCAGTTTGAAGAGCTACTCTTTGAGCTGTACGGTGTCTAGTTCCACTCTCAGTTGTAATAAAATCCCTTGATGGGTGAAGTTGAACGTTAGC
>CAMTJB010000013.1 GCA_947072715.1 uncultured Fusobacteriaceae bacterium
GGAGGTACACCTAAAATTTAGGCATAGTAAGTTTTAAAAATAGCGCCAAACATTTGTTGTGGAGATTTTGCGGTGGATAGTTGGTCTATCATATCTGGGTATTCAGATTTAAGAAATCTTACCCAAGCTGGACAGCATGAAGTAAATACTGGAAATTTTTCATTATTTTTATTTTTTAATTTTTCTATAAACTCACTAGCTTCTTCCATTATTGTTAAGTCTGCACTAAAACCAGTATCAAAAACATAATCAAATCCAATTTTTCTAACACCTGCAACTAGTCTTTTAAGTGTAGCAAATTCTTTTGGAAGATTAAGTCCCTCAGCCCATGAAGTTCTAATTGCTGGTGCAATTTGGACTATTGTAATTTTATCAGGGTCATTTAAAGCATCAAAAACTTTATCTATATCATTTCTTTCAGAAAGAGCACCTACTGGACAATGAGTAATACACTGTCCACAAAGTGAGCAGTTAACATTTTCTATTTTTTTATTATTAATAACGCCTACAGAGGTTTGCGATCCTGTTCCTAAAAGTTCCCATACATTAAGTGTTTGAATTTTAGAACATACTTGAATACAACGCATACATTTTATACATTTAGAAGAATCTCTAATAAGAGGAAAATTATTATTCCATTTTTCTTTAATAAAACTATTTTCAAAAGGAAGATTTAATATTCCAATATCAGTGGCAACTTTTTGTAAACTACAGTTATTACTTCTAATACAAGTAGCACATTTAAAATCATGTTGAGATAAAATTAGAGAAACATTAGCTTTTCTAGCTTCTCTTACTTTAGGAGTATTAGTATGAACTTTCATTCCTTCTGTAACAAAATTATTACAAGAAGTTACTAATCTATTTACACCTTCAACTTCAATGGAACAGACTCTACAGGCATCTATCTCGTTAAGATTTTTAAGAAAACATAATTTTGGAATGGAAAATCCTGCAACTTTACTTGCTTCAAGAATAGTTGTTCCGAAGGGTACAGAAATATTTTTATTATTAATTTTTAAATTTACCATTGGTTTACTCTCCCTCCTTTGAAAATACCAAGTCCAAAATGATCACATCTTAAGCATCTATTTGCTTCTTGTTTTGCTTCATCTTTTGACATTCCAATTTCTACTTGGTCAAAATCATGAATTCTTTCCTTACTTGGTCTACTTTTAATATTAACTCTTCCGCAAGGTATTTTATTTGTTAATTTAGGTAGCGGAATGATAACATTAGATTCTATAATATGGTTAAACCCTAAATAATTATCTATGTTGGCTGCAGCAACTTTTCCAGCAGCAATTGCTCTTATAACAGTGGCTGGACCAGTAACACAGTCCCCCCCAGCAAAAATTCCTGGTGAATCTTTAAATCCACTCCATTCTAGTGCATCGATGGTTCCTTTAGTTACAGGAATACCATAATTTTTAAATGATTGAGTTTCTATTTCTTGACCAATAGCTATTATTATAATGTCGCATAAAATATCTTCTTCTGGTTTTTCAGAGTTAACGGGTTTCGGTCTGCCATTTTGTATAGGTCCAATTATTTGTGGTTTTACAGTTAGAGAGATAACTTTGTTATCTATATCTTTATTTATTCTAATTGGTGATGCTAGTGCAATTACTTCTACTTCCTCTTCAAGAGCACCTAGTATTTCTTCTTGGAGAGCAGTCATATCTTCAATTCTTCTTCTATATATAACCTTTACAGAATTAGAATTAACTCTTATAGAAGAACGTGCAACGTCCATAGCAACATTTCCACCACCTATAACAATGATATTTTTACCAGCAAAATCTGGAATATCATTATCACCTATACTTTTTAGCATGGAAAGAGCTGGAATAACTCCAATGGCATCTTCACCCTCTATCTCTAATGATTTGTAGGCATGAGCACCTATAGAGATATATACTGCATGGAAATTATTTTTTAAATATTCTAAGGAGTAGTCTTTGCCTATGGAAACATTTTTTTCCACGTCTATCCCAGTAGATAAAATATATTTTATTTCTTTGTCTAAAACTTTTCTAGGAAGTCTATAGTTAGGGATGCCATATCTTAACATTCCACCTAATTTATCTCTTTGTTCAAAAATAGTTACTGAATGACCCATTAATTGAAGATAATAAGCAGCACTTAATCCTCCAGCTCCACCACCTATTACAGCAATAGATTTCCCTGTTGCAGGAGCATTATCTGGTGGAGTAATCTCTTTTGCATTTTCTGTAGCTACTCTTTTTAATTCTTTAATGTTTACTGAATCGTCAATTATCTTTCTCCTACATCTTGCCTCACAAGGTTTTTCACAGACCATAGCACAGACTGATGGAAGTGGATTATCCTTCTTTATCAATCTTATAGCATCTTCATATCTTTCTTCTGAAATTAATGCTATATAACCAGGAATATCTACACCTGCTGGACATAGAGCTACACATGGGATACTTTGTTTAATTTCACAAGTACATTTTCCACTTGTAATATGTTGAATAAAATCTTCACGATATCCTTCTAAACCATTAAGTACCATGTGAGCAGCTTCGTATCCAATAGCACAGTCAGAAGTATAAAAAATAGTTTCTGCAGTTTTTTTTATCAAATCTAAAGTAGAAAGAGTAGCTTTTCCTTTTAGAACACTTTCAACTAAACTCCCAAGTTGACCTAATCCAATTCGACAGGGAGTACATTTTCCACAAGATTGTGCATGACACATTTTTAAAAATACAGCTGTAATATCTACTGGGCAGAGCCCTGGTGGACTTGCAGCTATACGTTTTTCTAACTCTTTATAAAATTTCTCAACTGTAAGTTGAGCTTCATTAAAAATACCAATACTAAGTCTACTCATAATCCCTCCACTAATAAATTACGGTGATAATAAATCCTATTATATCTTTATACCTTATTTTATAGGTAAATGTCAAAACATTTCAAAAAAATAAAAATATAAAACGTTTAGTATGTTAAAAAAGAACTTTTAATACGGAAAATTGCACTTGAAAACTGAAGATAGACATTTATTTTAGGATGATGTAAGATGAATTAACGTTACATAAAACAGGTACAAGGGGAGAATGAATTGAATAAAAATATGAAATTAAAATCTATATTATTGCTATGTTTACTTTCGGTGGCAGCTAAAGCTGAAAATTTAAATTCAACATACGGTTATTTAAGTGATATGAATTTACAAGATAACTATAATATTAGAAGAACTATTAGAAGTGATATTAGGAATGGCATGGAATTAGAATTAGGTGAAATAGGAGAACATTTCTATTATTTAAATTCTAGAGAAAATTTTAAAGGTGAGCTGTCAGGAAAAAGTAAAAATAATATGTATATAGGTTCTTTGGATAAACAAATCACAAAGGAAGGAAGACTAGGATTTATATTTGGTGGTGGAGAAAGTAAGGTAGATTTTTCAAATCCAGTAAATATAAAAAGACAGAATGCAGTGGTTGGAGGTTATTATAATTATAAATTAACAGATAGATTAAGTGCTTTAAGTATGATAACATTTGATTACTCTCATAATTCTGTTAAAATAGAAAATAGAAGTTCAACATCTCCAACAATGAGTATGACCGTGGGAACAAATTTTAACTATATCTTAAGTGATGATTTTATGAAAGTTGCTTTGAACGGTGGTATAGATTGGAGTAAAGTACTGCAAGGTACATATAATGATACAGTTGCTAATACAAACTCCAATACAGAATATTATGATTCAGTAAGACCTAATATAGGAATATCAGCAACTAAGGATTTTGTAGTGGCCAATAAGAAAGGAAAGCTAGGACTGGATATATCTTATGAGAAAGAATTAGGGAATATTAAAAATGAAAAAACTATATGGGCACCAGTAGGAAAAAGAAATAAAATAGCCTCTATGAAACATGAAAATATGGTGAATTTAGGAGTAAATGGAAATATAGATTTAACTAATTCTTTAAATATTGGTGCTAGTTATAATAAAATGATTTCTGAAGATTATGACTTGGACTTATATGGTGTAAATTTCCAATATAAATTAGAAAAATCAATATTATCTGATTATAATGGACTTAATTTTTTAGATAAAGACAAGAGGTTTAGAGTTACGGCCAATGTTATGCTTGAAACAGAAGATTATGATGATAATTCAGCAGGAAATTCAGGGACAACATCTATCCAACCAAGAATAATATTAACAATAAATGACAAAAAAAGTTCTTTTATGTATTTAATGGATGCTTTTTATAAAACTGAAGAAATGTTTGGAAGTAGTAAAGCTGGAGAAGGAAAAGATACTAATAGAAGAATAAATCCACAAATTAACTGGAAAGGAATGAATGTTACTGAAAATTTAAGAATTAATGGTTATGTAGGGTGGAGAAATCAAGTTAGAAAACAAACTAATTCTACAGATGGTTATTTTAGACAAGATGTAAATTCATATAGAATAGCACCTGGACTTTCATATAAAATAAATAATGAGTTAACTTTCTTTGGGTCAACATTATTAGCTAAAGATGAAGTAGCTGATTCTAGAAAAGGAACAGATTATCAATATTCATATTGGGCAGAAAATATTTATGGTTTGAGATATAATCTTACAAAAAATTGGGTAGTTAGTTCTATTTTGTACAGACTGGATAAAAAATATGTAAAAAGTACGAATAAAAAAGGTGAAAATACACAATTTAGACCGGTTATAAGATATAATTTTGCAGGTGGTTCATATGCACAATTGCAAGGAAGATTTTCTTTAGATGGTGGTGAAAGGGTTGAGAATAGACATGGTATAGTATCACAATATAATGCTGAAACAAGATATGTTGCAACTTTTGGTTATAAAATAAATGATTATTTCACGACTTATAGTGAAGTTACAATGAATTCATTTAAAAGATATAATAAATCCAATAATACACCAGATAATAGAATAAGCAGAACAATGCTAAAAGTTGGATTCATCTATGGATTTGATATTTAATTAGGAGGAAATCATGAAGAGAATTTTTAAAATTATATTATTTTTTCTTTTAGCTATTAGTTCTTTAGCAGAAATAAATAAAGAATATATTACTGTTATAGAAAAATTCACAGAATTTGTAGCACCAAATGGTAATGATAAAAAAGCAAAAGAGCTAATAGAGAGTATGGATAAAAGTTCAAATAGAGAGAATTTATGGATTAAATTTAAAGATATGAAGCATGGACCAGATATATTATTCACATATAGAAATATATTTGAACTTTGTAAAGTGTATAATTATCCAGAGTCAGAGTACTATAAAAATAAAGAAATGAAAGAAATAATTTTAAGTTCAATGGAATGGATGAGAGAAAACTCTTATAAAGAAGGATTACCAGAGTTAGGAAACTGGTGGCAGTGGGAAATTGGTGTCCCTAAGGAACTAAATAAAATTGTAGCTCTTATGTATAATGACCTTTCTCCTGAAGAAAGAGATAAATATTTAAATGGAAGTCGATATTTTCAACCCTATGCAGAATGGTCTGGATATAGTGAATCAGCTAAATTTTCATCATCAGCAGCTAAAAGATTATCTAAAGGTGGGAATAGAATAGATACTGCTTTTATAGTCTTTATGAGAGGTATTTTATCAAATAATAAAAATGAGGTAAAAAATGCTTTGGAAAACATTGGAGAAGTTGGTGCTTATGTAACAACTGCAAATGGATTTTATAGAGATGGCTCGTTTATACAACATGATACATTACCTTACGGTGGAACTTACGGAACAGTTTTATTAAATGGATTGGGAACAATTCAATATTTAGTTTCAGGAACGTCACTTGAAATTCAAGATGAAAGATTTAATAATATTTATGAATCGATTTTAACTGGCTATAACTATATGATAATAAATGGAAGAGTTTCAGATTCCATAAGTGGAAGAGCGATTACAAGAGAACAATCTAATGATATGACCAGAGGTGAAGGGAATATAGCTGCAATTGCTATGATTTCAGAAGGTGCACCTATTAGATATAAAAGGAGATTAAGAGAACTTGTAAAAAGAAATATAGAAGAAAATAATCTTTATTATTTACCAGATAAAACAAAAAATATAATAGAGAAAAAAGTTTTGAAAAATATTATGGAAGATAATGAAATAAAAACAAAACAAATTATTGGAACTAAAAATTTTGCTAATATGGACAGAGTAGTCTCAAGAAATAAAAATTATAGTTTCGTGTTAAGCATGCATTCAAGAAGAATAGGGAATTTTGAAAGTATTTTAGGAGAGAATTTGAGAGGTTGGCATTCCAGTGATGGTATGTATTATTTATATACATCTAATAAAGAAGAATACTTTGAATTTTGGCCTACAGTTGACCCTTATCATCTTCCTGGTACCACTGAAAGTATAGCTTTTAGAGAGGATTTTAAAGGTCAGAGAAGAGTAATAAAACATATGGTTGATAAAGATTATGTAGGTGGAGCTACTGATGGAATAAATGCTATGATAGGAATGGATTTTAGTTCTTGGAATGATAAAACACTAGCGAAAAAATCATGGTTTATTCTTCCAGATAAAATAATCGCCATGGGAAATGTAAATAGTTCAGATGGTGAGGTACATACCACATTAGAAAATAAAATTATAGCTAATGAATCTCAAATTATAAAAAAAAGTAACAAAGAATTAAGAGTGAAGAACGATGTCTCTGGTCTATATACAGGTTATTTTTCTTTGGATACAAATAATTTAATTTCTAAGATAGAGGATAGAAATGGTTCTTGGAAGGAAGTTGGGGGAACAGGAACAGAAGATAAAATAACTAAAAAATATATTCTCTCATATATAAATCATGGGAATAATCCAATAAATAAATCTTATGCCTATGTTATTATTCCAGAAATAACTGAAAAGTATTTAAATAAATTTAAAACTAATGAAATCAAAATATTATCCAATAGTGAAGAGGTTCATGGAGTAAAAGTTGGAAATATATTAGGAATAAATTTTTGGAAAGGTGGAGAAAAAAATATAGAAGGCTTTAAAGGAATAACACCTATGAGTTTAATAATTCATAAAAATAATAAAGAATTAGAGATATACATAAGTGATCCAACTCATAAAAATGGTGACAATGCAGTATTAGAAATTAATGGAGATTATAAATTAAAAACTATAAATCCTAATATAGAAATATCTAATATAAAAAATATAACTAAGATAATATTTAAAAAATTAGAAAATGGTGCAACAGAAAAAATAGTTTTAAAAAAAATTTGACTATTTAAGTTTGGGGGATAACTAATGAGAAAAAAAATATTAGGATTATTATTAATTGGTATATTTAATTGTATACTAGGAGTTCAAATGTATCAATTTGAAGATGGAATACCTGGAAATTTTAAAAAAAATGGAAATTCAGAATTAATTATTACAAAGGAGAAATATAAAGACGGGAATAATTCTTTAAAATGGAAATTTAAAAAAGACGGTTCTATTTCTATATTGGGTGATGTGGGATATGCTATATTTGATAAAACTAGTAAAGAGAAAGCTAGAACAAGTTATTCCATGTGGATATATAATAAAAGTCCAATTGATGATGAAATGTTAGTTCAATTTAAAAAAGATGGGGAACTATGTTCTTGGTTCCCTATCAATATGAATTTCATTGGTTGGAGAACTATGTGGATACAATTTGATAGAGATATGAAAGGAACACCTCAAGTAGGAATGAATGAAATAACTTTTATTGCTCCTAAAAAAGAAGGTGAAATACTAATGGATCAGATAATACCTTCTGTTTTAATTGATCCAAGACATAATGCTAGAGATGAGCAAGTCCCTTTTGTAAATATTCCAGCTGACATAGCAGTTAATTCTCATTGGATGGCATTATATAAAAATTATAATCAAATTGAAAGTAATAGATATAATACTATTGATAATTCTGAAATTAATGGTTTGAAAATAATTGAGGAAAGATTTAGAGAATCCCTTCTTATGAAGGTTCAAGTTAATCCTAATCTTATAGTTGAAAAACAAGAGGAGTTAAAAAAAATAAAAGAAGGAAGTCTTGAATTTATTCAAAGACTTGTAATATTTAAACAGATTTCAAAAGAAGAAAAAGATAAAATAAAATATATTCCAACAAAAGAATTTGGTGTATATTTAAGAGAACTAGCTTATATGTATAATTCTACAAATAATAAAGAAGAGAAAGAAAAAATCTATTCTATATTTAATGATGCTTTAAATTATATGTATGAACAAGGTTGGACAAAAGGAAGTTCACAGGGAACAGTACACCATTTAGGTTATCAAGTTAGAGAGATATATCAAGCTATTTTTCTTATGAAAGAACCTTTATTAAAATATGGAGATTTAAAAAATGCCAGAGAAATGGTTAGCTGGTATAGTGCTATGGGTATTATATATACTCCTTCTAAGCTTTTAAGAGGTATAAATGTGGATATTTTAAATACCATGTTACCAGGGATGTTAACTGCAATTCTTCTTAATGAAAATAAAGATAAAGAATCTAGTGAATTAAAGCAGCTAAGTAAATATCTATCAGTTTCAATAAATTATTCTCCAGGTATCATAGGTGGTTTTAAGGATGATGGTTCAGTATTTCATCATATGCAAAATTATCCAGCCTATGCTAAGGGTGCAATTTCAGGACTAGCACCCATTGTATATTATTTGAGTAATACGCCTTATGCTATTGAAGATAATTCATATAATAAATTGAAAAATGCTATACTTATGACAAGAGTGTATTCTAATAAATATAATTATCTATTAAGTTTGACAGGAAGACACCCAAATGGAAAATTTAAAATAGATGATTCTGGATTTAAAGATATGGCTTTTGCAGGAATGGGTGGTGTAGATAAAGAGTTAGCTGAAGCATATTTGAGATTAACACCTAAGGGAGAATTAGCTGAAAAGTTTAAAAAATTAGGTTTTGAAAAAGAAAGAGCTCCAAAAGGTTCTTGGACAATGAATATGGGTTCTCTTCAACTTCATAGAAGGGGAGAATGGTTAGTTGGAGTTAAAGGTTATAGTAGATATCTCGTGGGAAATGAAACATATATTAAAAATAATCTATATGGTAGATATATGAGTTATGGAACTTTTCAAATATTACAAGGGTCATTGAAAGAAAGTGGATTTGTTCAAGAAGGTTGGGATTGGGCTCATTATCCTGGAACAACAGCAATCGCTCTTCCAATTGATGAATTAAAATCTTCAATTTCACAAGTAGATACATATAGTGGAGTGGAAGAGATGATTTTATCAGATGAGACTTATTCTGGTGGAAATAGTTTAGGTGAAAATGGTATGTTTGCAATGAAACTTCATGAACATCCTAAATATAATGGTTCTCACAGAGCTAGGAAGTCGGTATTTTTATTAGATAATAGAGCTATATTATTAGGAAGTAATATTGAAAATAATGATAAAAAAAATGAAACCCATACAACTCTTTTTCAGAATTATTTAGGACCTGAAAAAATAGAGGAAGAGTCGAAGAATTATAAAGGAATAAAGTATTTAGAAGATGCTCAAAAAAATCTATATAAGATTGTAAAAGGGAATATCATCTATAAAAAAAGTCTCCAAGAATCAAAAGATCAAAACACTGGGGAAAAGACTCAAAATAATTATGAATTAGCATACATAAATCATGGAATTGCACCTAAAAATGGTAGTTATGAGTATGCTGTTTTAATAAAAGGAAATGAAGACGCTAAAGAAAAATTCAAAAAAAATTCAGGATATAATATTTTGAAACAGGATAAAGATGCGCATATAGTTGAGGATACAAAAACTGGACTTAGGGGCTATGCTTTTTTTGAAAAGCAAAAACTTAAAGATGATAAATATATAAAAGAAGTAGATACACCATCTTTGATTATGTTACAAGAAAAGAATGGAACGCTATATATGAGCTTTGTTGACCCTGATTTAAGATTATATGAAGGAATAGATAAAACACAGTATGATAAAAATGGTGTTATGAAAGAAGTGAGTATATATTCTAGAGATTGGAAAGGGAACGATTCTATTCCACATACAACTAGAATATTGCTAAAAGGGAAATATAATTTAAAAAACAATGAAAATATAAAATCTAAAATAGAAGGAGATTTAACCCTTTTAGATATAAAAACAACATATGGAACCGTAATAAAATTAGAATTAGAGAAAATTTAAAAGCAGAAAAGCCATGAAAAAATCATGGCTTTTTCTATAATATAAAATTAAAAAGAGGTGTTTTATGGAAAATATTAAAAAAAATATGAGGATTAAGAAAGCAAATAAAATTATCACTATATTAAATGAGAATGATTATGAGGGGGTATATGCAAATTCATTGGAAGAAGCTAAGGAGATGATATTGAATTTAATTCCAAAGTCTTCATCAATTGGATTGGGAGGCTCAGCAACTATAAATGCCATGGGATTAGTGGAAATTTTTAGAACTGGTGAATATAGTCTATATGATAGATATAATCAACCTGATTGGCCAATGACAGTGGAGAGTATGAGACAGGCCATGTTAGCAGATTACTTTGTAACAGGAACTAACGCCATAACAGAAAATGGTGAGTTAGTACAAATGGATTCTGGAGGAAATAGAGTAGCAAGTTTAGTATATGGGCCTAAAAATGTAATAGTAGTAACAGGTGTGAATAAAGTTGTTAAAAATGTTTGTGATGCTTTGGAAAGAATTAAAAATCATGCAGCACCATTAAATTCAAAAAGAATGAATCATAAGACACCATGTAATATAACTGGTTTTTGCGAAAATTGTACAACTAAACAAAGAATATGTAATTATACTTCAATTATAAAAAATGGGATGAGAATGGGAAAAAAAATTATAGTTATTGTAATAAGTGAAGAGGTGGGTTATTAATATGGACAAAAATGTGAAATGGATAAAAGAAAAAAAAGCAGAACAGATATCAAGAGTTTTATTAGCTAAAGAATATGAAGCAATAGTGGTTAATTCATTAGATGAAATTACAACTATTTTAGAAGAGAGAGTTAAGTCAAATGAAACATTAGTTTTTGGAGATTCATTAGTTATTGAAGAAATGAAATTAAATAAAACTTTTAAAGAAAAAGGTAATTATATATATGATTATCAAAATGAGACTTGTTTAGAAGAGAAAGAAGAAGTAAGAAGAAAAGGACTCTTAGCAGATATATACATAACAGAAATTGACTATGTGACAGAAAATGGAGAATTGGTATTGCAAGGTGGATTTTCAAATGCAGCAACTATATATGGTCCAACTAAAGTTTATGGGATATTAGGGGTAAATAAGATTGTTAAAAATATATTAGAAGCAAATAATAAGATAGAAGAGACTATGGAAGCTTATAGATGTAGGGAATTAAAATCTTATGATAAGGAATTATATAATAGTTTTGGTACTGTTAATCACGGAAGAAAATTCCCTGATAAATATACAATTTTTATTTTAACTGAAGATGTAGGGTTTTAAGAGAAAAAAATTATAAAATATCCCGTTAATTAAAGAGTATTTTATAATTTTTTTTTATTTCAAATGTCAAATAATATATATTATTATTTGACATTTGAAAAAGAATAAGTTATATATTATATTGTCTTATATTATATACAATAAATATTTTTATACTAGTTGTTAGAAGAATTAAATATGAAATTATTTTAAAAGGGGATGAATATGTGGAAATTAATCAATCTTTTAGATAAAAAAGTACATTTTTATTGTTTGGCTTATTTTATTGGGAAAATAGGGATCTACTCATTTATTCCATTATATTCTAAATATTTTATTGACGCAGTTTCTAATAAAGATTTGAATTTAATATATAAATATGGATTTATAAATATTATTTTACTTATAATGGCACAATTGATGGATTTTATAATAGATGTTAGCAAAGGAAAGTTAACTACTAATGCTTTGGTGAATTATTGTAAAAAAACTGATGATATAGTTGAAAATTATGACTTAAAGAAGAAAAAAATAAAGGAAGTTGATCTGCATTTACATCTTAATCAAAATTATGAAATAATAAAAGACTTTATTTTCTATAATCCATTAC
>CAMTJB010000014.1 GCA_947072715.1 uncultured Fusobacteriaceae bacterium
ATAAAAACTTATAAAATGTTCTAATATAGTTTATTTTTTTAAAAAATAAATTAAAAATATTGACATTGACGAGTAGAGGAGGGTTTATAATTAAAGTACTTTAGAATACAAATTTTAATGGGAGGATTAACTGTGTCTGAAATTTTAATGGAGATCAACGAAAAAAAAGTTGATAGCGCTAGTTTAATTAAAAAGAAAATGAAAAGTAATTTTTTTAAAAGAGGAGTATCGATAGCCCTATTTTCAGGAATTTCATATGGACTATATACTGCACTTTTGATTATGGGGATGAGTAAAGGAGTTTGGAGTGATTGGTATGGAATTAATAGTACTGGACTTTCAGCATTTGTAATTATTTATTTATTAGCAGCTTTAGGAAATGCTATTAATGATACTTGTAGTGCTTTTTGGGCAGTGGGGAATGCTATAGTTCAAGGGAAGTTTAAAGATTTATTAAAATGTTTAAATTCAAGACCAGGGAGAATAATTATGGTGGCTGCTTTTGTAGGAGGACCAATTGCTGGAACAGCATATGTCGTTGCTCTACAAATGGCAGGATCTATAGTCGTTCCTATTTCGGCACTGTGTCCTGCAATAGCTGCCGTTTTAGGGAAGATTTTTTACAAACAAGCTATTAATAAACGTATGGCTTTAGGTATATTTATTTGTGTTTCAGCTAGTTTTTTAATTGGAAGTACTGGAATGAATGGCGGATTTTCTAAAACCATTTTTTTAGGATTATTAATAGCACTAGTAGCAGCAATAGGATGGGGATTTGAAGGTTGCGTTGCAGGATATGCTTCTGCAATGGTAGACCCACAAATTGGAATTTGTATACGTCAATTATCCTCAGGGATTGCTAATCTATTTATAGTTTTACCTATATTAGGAATAATGGCTGGTGGTTTAGATATTTCTCTAAATTTAACAATGCAAGCTTTTGGAAGTTCATCATCTATGTTTTGGTTTATGTTAAGCGGGTTGGCAACTTTTTTAACATTTATGGCATGGTATGCAGGGAATAGTATGTGTGGAGCAGGATTAGGGACGGCATGTAACGGAACTTATTCATTCTTTGGTCCATTCTTTTGTTGGTTAATATTAGGTATTATGAATGGTATGGAAGGTTGGACATTACCTATGGTGGCATGGATAGGAGCAGTAATAATGATGTTAGGAATACTTATAATAGCTATGAATCCATTAGATTTATTTAAAAATAAGGAGGTATTTGAATAAAATGAAACCATTAAACTATGCTATTTTAAAATATTTTACTGCTATATCAGAAGCAGCATCAGTAAAGGAAGTTATGGAATTTTTAAGGGAAGACTATAGTAAGCATAAAGGATTTAATAAAAATTCAATAAATAATGCATTAATGACTGCAGAAGCAAATGGATTAATTGAAGAGGTAAGTTTTAAATTAGATGATAATGAAGATTTATTAATTTTTTATATAGCAAATGAAGAAAGTAAAAAAACTATAAATAGTTATATAAAATAGTTATATAAAAATAAATATTTTAGGAGGAATCTGAAATGAAATATTATGGAAATGAAGCTTTAGGACTAGTTGAAACAATTGGTTTGGTTCCTGCACTTTTAGCAGCAGATAAAATGTTGAAAGCTGCTAATGTTGAACTTGTTTCTTATGAAAATGTGGGCTCAACTCTTGTTACTATAATTGTAAAAGGTGATGTTGGAGCAGTTTCTTCAGCTGTAGAAGCAGGGGCAGCAGCAGCAGAATCTATTGGGACGTTAACAGCTAAAAATGTGATGCCAAGACCAATAAAACAAGTTGGAAATATTGTATCTGTTCATGACGTTGATCGATAAAAAGGAGTTGAGGATTAAGAATGATGAATTATGAAGCAATTGGTTTAATTGAAACTTTTGGATTAGTTTTTGCTTTAGAAGCAGCAGATGCTATGTGTAAAGCAGCAGATGTAGAATTGATTGGTTATGCAAACGTTGCATCAGGATATATATCAGTTATTGTAACTGGGGATGTAGGAGCATGTTCAGCGGCAGTTGAAGTGGGAAGTGATGTTGTAAAAAAAATGATAGGTGGAAATTTATACAGTTCAGTAGTTATAGCAAGACCCCATGAAGATCTTCGTAAAATAATAGAAAAATATGCTTTGGAAAGTATATAACTAAATTAATAAAGGTGAAGAAAGATATGAATATAATAGATAATGATTTACTTTCTATGCAAGAAGCACGAATTCTTGTTGAAAATGCATGTTGTGCTCAAAAAAAAATATCTATATTTTCACAAGAGAAATTGGACGAAATAATTCAAGGTATGTTGTATGAAATTGAAAAATATACTGAGGAATTAGCAGAGGATTCATATGAAGAAACAGGTTGTGGAAAATATGAAGATAAAATAATAAAGAATAAATTTATTAATACATATTTAAAGAAAAATTTAAATAATATGAAATGTGTAGGTCTTATAGAAAACGATAAAATGAATAAAACTTTAAACATAGGTATTCCTATAGGAGTAATTGCTGCTTTCATATCGGAAATTAGTCCTGTATCAACTATTATTTATAAAACTATACTAGCTATTAAATCTGGAAATCCAATTATATTTGCTTTGAATCCTAGAGCTAAAAATGTAATGAAAAAAACTTTGGATATTTTAATAAAAAAAGGTGAAAAATTAGGTGTTCCAGAGGGAAGTATTTCATATTTAAGTAGAATTTCTATGAATGGTTCTAAAGAACTTATAAATCATGAAGGAACATCTTTAATATTAAATACAAGAGTATGTGAACTCTTACCAGAAATTAATAAATCTGGAAAATTATTAATTTATGGAGAAATGGGAAATGCACCTGTTTTTATAGAGAAAACAGCAGATATAAAAAAAGCTATTAGAGATATTATGATTAGTAAAAGTTTTGATTATGGAATAATGCCAGGAACAGAACACTCTGTAGTTGTGGATAAATGTATTGCAGAGGAAGTTAAAATAGAATTTCAAAAAAATAATGCTTATTTTATGAAAAAAGAAGAAGCAGAACAATTAATAAAAATTTTATTTGATAAAAATGGTGGATTTCAAAAAGAGTTCATAGGAAAATCACCACAATTTTTAGCTAGAAAAGCCAATTTTAAAATAAATGAAAATATAAAATTGTTAATTTCAGTTCAAGAATATGTTTCTTTAAATAACTCTTATTCTAAAGAAAAATTATGTCCGGTTATATCTTTCTATGTGGAATCAGATTGGGAAGATGCTTGTGAAAAATGTATAGAATTGCTATTAAATGAAAAACAAGGTCATACTTTGATTATTCATTCTAAAGATGAAAATGTAATAAATAATTTTATAATGAAAAAACCAGTTGGAAGAATTTTAATAAATACTCCAGGAGTTTTTGGGAGTATAGGAGGAACAACCAATTTATTTCCAGCAATGACTTTGGGAAGTTCATTAATAGGAAAAGGAATCTCTTCTGATAATATTTCTCCGATGAATTTAGTTTATATTAGAAAGGTTGGTTATGAAACAAGAAATATTGATGATTTTTTTAAAAGTTTAGAATGTAATGAAAATAGAGAGTTGAGTATAAAAGAAATTCTAAAAGACGATCCAGAGTCTATAAATAAATTATTAAAAAAAATATTAAAAAAAATATTAGAAAATTAGGAGGGAATAATAAATGGAAATTCATGACTTTATAGAAAAATTTATTAATAGTGCTAAAAATATGTCATCAGAAGAAAGAGAGGCTTTACTGAAAGTATTTGAAGGAGTTTCTAAAGAAATAGTAAAAAAAGAAATGGAACTAAATAACAATAGTTGTGTTGGAAATAATGTGGAAATTCCAGAAAATATAACAGAACGGCTAGCAAAATTGAAAAAAAATTATTTAACACATATTCCAAGTATAACAATACATAGAGCAAAAGTTATGACCAAAATAGCAAAAGAAAATCCAGGGATTCCCAAATCAATATTAAGAGGAAAATCTTTTAAACATTGCTGTGAAACAGCTCCATTAGTAATTCAAGAAAATGAGCTTATAGTAGGAGCTCCAAATGGTGCTCCTAGGTCAGGTGCATTTTCTCCTGACATTGCTTGGAGATGGATGGAAACAGAAATAGATACTATTCATAAAAGACCTCAAGACCCATTTTATATTTCAGAAGAAGATAAAAAAATTATGAGAGAAGAATTATTTCCTTTTTGGAAAGGTAAATCTGTAGAAGAATCTTGTGAGGATCAATATAGAGAAGCTGGTGTGTGGGAACTTTCAGGAGAATCTTTTGTTTCAGATTGTTCTTATCATGCTATAAATGGTGGGGGAGATTCTAATCCTGGTTATGATGTGATTTTAATGAAAAAAGGAATGTTGGATATAAAAAAAGAAGCAGAGGAGAAATTATCACTTCTTAAATATGAAAATCCAGATGATATAGATAAGATATATTTTTATAAATCAATAATAGATACAGCTGAAGGAGTAATTATATATGCAAAGAGAATGTCAGATTATGCATATGAACTTGCACAAAAAGAACTAAATCCAAAAAGAAAAGCAGAATTATTAAAAATTTCAGAAGTAAATGCAAGAGTTCCAGCTAATAAACCTAGAAATTTTTGGGAAGCAATACAATCAGTTTGGACAATAGAATCACTTTTAATTGTAGAAGAAAATCAAACTGGAATGTCCATAGGACGTGTGGATCAATATATGTACCCTTATTTTAAAGAGGACATTGAAAATGAAAAAATAACTCCATTTGAAGCCTTTGAATTGGCTGGTTGTATGCTCATTAAAATGTCTGAGATGATGTGGATAACAAGTGAAGGAGGGTCTAAATTCTTTGCAGGATATCAACCATTTGTAAATATGTGTGTAGGAGGTGTAACAAGAGCAGGAAGAGATGCGACAAACGATTTAACTTATTTGCTGATGGATGCAGTGAGACATGTAAAAATATATCAGCCAACATTAGCTTGTAGAATACACAAATCATCTCCACAAAAATATTTGAAAAAAATAGTTCAAGTTATAAAAGCTGGAATAGGATTTCCTGCATGTCATTTTGATGACGTACATATAAAAATGATGTTAGCAAAAGGAGTTTCAGTAGAGGATGCAAGAGATTATTGTTTGATGGGATGTGTTGAACCTCAAAAATCCGGAAGACTATATCAATGGACTTCAACAGCATATACTCAATGGCCTATTTGTATTGAATTAGTATTAAATAATGGAGTTCCAACATGGTATGGAAAAAAAGTTACTCCTGATTTAGGTAATATAGACAGATTTGAAACTTATGAAGAGTTTGAAGCTGCGGTTAAAGAACAGATAAACTATATAACGAAATGGTCAAGTATTGCCACTGTAATATCTCAAAGAGTACATAGAGAAATTGCACCTAAACCATTGATGTCCTTAATGTTTGAAGGGTGTATGGAAAATGGAAAGGGAGTTGAAGCTGGAGGTGCAATGTATAATTTTGGACCTGGAGTCGTATGGAGCGGTCTAGCAACATATGTTGATTCCATGGCGGCTATAAAAAAATTAGTTTTTGAAGAGAAAAAATATACATTAAAAGAAATAAAAGAAGGGTTAAATAAAGATTTTATAGGATATGAAAAATTGAGAAAAGATTGTTTAAATGCTCCAAAATACGGAAATGATGATGATTATGTAGATTATATAGCAGCTGAATTAATTAATTATACAGAGAATGAACATAGAAAATATAAAACTTTATATTCAACATTAAGTCATGGAACTTTATCAATATCAAATAATACTCCTTTTGGTCAATTGTTAGGAGCAACTCCTAATGGAAGGAAAGCTTGGACTCCATTATCTGATGGAATTAGTCCAACACAAGGAGCGGATAAGTGTGGTCCTACAGCAATAATAAAATCAGTTTCTAAAATGGCTTGTGATAGTATGAATATAGGTATGGTACATAATTTTAAATTAATTTCTGGTCTTTTAGAGACACCAGAAGGAGAGAATGGAATCATTACTCTATTAAGAAGTGCTTGTACATTACAATTAGGAGAAATTCAATTTAATTATTTAGATAATGAAACATTATTAGAAGCACAAAAACATCCAGAAAATCATCGTGATTTGATAGTGCGTGTAGCTGGATATAGTGCATATTTTGTTGAATTATGTAAGGATGTTCAGGATGAAATTATAAGTAGAACAGTATTAAAAGAATTTTAAATTATTTAGGGATAAATATTTAGAAATTATCTTAGAAAGTTTGGAGAGTTTTATATATGAATAAAAATCAAAATATACTTATTGAACGAAAAGCAATGATTTTTAATATTCAAAAATACAACATGTATGATGGACCAGGAATAAGAACTTTAATTTTTTTTCAAGGATGTCCTTTACGATGTAAATGGTGCTCTAATCCAGAAGGATTAAAAAGAGAATTTAGAGTTATGTTTAAAAAAAATTTATGCACAGAATGTGGAGATTGTGCTAAAGTTTGTCCAGTTGGAATTCATCAATTTGATAATTTAACAAAAATTCATACAATTGATAGAAGCATTCAATGTATTGGTTGTAAAAAATGTGAAGAGATTTGTAATAATTCAGCATTAAGAATTGTAGGTGAGAGTAAAACTATATCAGAACTTTTGGAAATAATAGAATCAGATAGAACTTTTTATGAAACTTCAGGTGGTGGAGTTACGCTTGGGGGCGGAGAGGTATTAATGCAACCTGAAGCTGCTACTAATTTGCTAATGGCTTGTAAAAATATAGGAATAAATACAGCAATTGAAACTTCAGGTTATGCTAAATTAGAAACTATTTTAAAGGTTGCAGAATTTACAGATTTGTTTCTATTTGATATTAAACATATTGATTCAGCGAAACATATGGAATGGACAGGAGTTAGAAATGAAGATATATTAAATAATGTAGCTATATTATTGGAAAATAAAAATAATGTTCAAATAAGAATGCCACTTTTAAAAGGTGTTAATGATCAAAAAAAAGATATTGAAAAAATTATGGAGTTTTTAGAACCTTATAAATCGTATAAAAATTTTAAAGGAATAGATTTGTTACCTTATCATAAAATGGGAGTAAATAAATATACACAACTAGGAATGGATTATAAAATAAAAAACAATCCAAATTTAAGTGATGAAGAATTAGATAACATAGAAAATTGGATTAAAAATTATGATTTAAAAGTTAAGGTTATTCGTCACTAAGTGTTTTTTAACGAGGTATAGCTTATGAAAGATATATTAAAAGATAAAAAAATAGAAGAAATAAAAATACCAGATGTACTGAAAGGAAAAAAATATAATTGTTATGAAAGTAGTAATAAAATTACTGAAGAAATAAAAAGAAAAGAATTTTTAGAACTTGTTAATAAAATTATTATAAGCTTAAAAAATTAGATACTGGAAATAAAGGAGGCTATTATGAAACATGACGCATTAGGAATGATAGAAACAAAAGGGTTAATAGGAGCAATAGAGGCTGCAGATGCAATGGTAAAGGCCGCTAACGTATGTTTGATAGGAAAAGAACATGTGGGTGGTGGCTTAGTGACTGTTATGGTTAGGGGAGATGTTGGAGCTATAAATGCAGCTATAGAAGCTGGGAAAGTAGCTGCAGAACGTGTAGGAGAATTAATTTCATCTCACATCATCCCTAGACCACATTCAGAAGTTGAAATAATATTACCTTTTTCAAAAGTAAAAATAGAAAATAAATTATAATATAATTTTTATAAAATTTATTGATTGAAATCAGGTGAAGTTAAGTAGGAGAAAGTATGAATGCATTGGGATTAATAGAAACAATGGGTATTATAGGTGCTATTGAGGCTTGTGATGTAGCTTGCAAAACCTCAGATGTCAAAATTTATAATAGACATTTAATAAAAGGTGGAATAGTAACAGTGGAGTTTATAGGAGATATAAGTTCAATAAATGTTGCAATAGAAGCTGGGAGAGAAGCAACAAAAAAATTAGGTGTATTCCTTAACAGTCATATAATTGCACATCCTAATATAGAAATACTAGAAATATTGGAGGAAGATTTAAAAGAAGTAGATACTAAAAAAATAGAAATTAAAGAAGAGATTAAAGAGATAGAAGTTATAGAAGTAAATGAAGAAAAAAAAGAGAGATATGAACTTGAAAATCAAAATATTAAAGTAATAAAAACTAAAAAAAAGAAAAAAAAGGAGTGATTTAAATGGCAACATTAAATGCATTAGGAATGATAGAAACAAAAGGATTGGTAGCTGCAATAGAAGCTGCAGATGCAATGGTAAAAGCAGCAAATGTAACTCTTATTGGAAAAGAAATAATCGGTGGAGGATTAGTTACTGTATTGGTTCGTGGCGATGTAGGAGCAGTTAAAGCAGCAACTGATGCAGGGGCAGCAGCAGCAGATAGAATAGGGCAATTAATATCAGTACATGTAATACCAAGACCACATTCAGATGTTGAAACAATTTTACCTTCAAGTAAATAATAATAAAATAAATTATAAGAGATCTTCTTAAGCTAAAGGAAGATCTCTTACAATTAAAGGAGAAAAATGAATACATTAGGTATAGCAGAATTCAATGATATTCCAACAGGTATTTATAATTTAGATAAGATTATAAAAAAAACTAATATAAAAATATATAAATCTGGTACGACTTGTCCAGGTAAATATTTTTTTATAGTTTATGGAGATAATGAGTCTATTAAAATAGCATTTGAGGATTTGGAGAAAGCAAAGGGAATAAAAATTATTTCTGGATTTTCAAAAGATATTTTAGAAGTTTTGCTAAAAAAAAGAGATGTTAAAATGGAAAATTCAATAGTCATTGTAGAATATTTCACAATATCTGAAAGTATAAGTTCGTTAGATTATGTACTTAAAAATACTGATACAAAAGTTTTGAAATTAGTTTTAGGCTATGGAATAGCAGGAAAAAGTTATTATGTTATTACTGGGAATATTAGTTCAATAAAAGAAGCGGTAGTTTTAATTACAGGATTAGAGAAATATAAAGATTTAAAAATAATAAATAACCCTAATATTGAAATAAAAAAGTATATATAAAATTGGAGGAAATTATGGATAAAGATCTAGATTCAAGACAACAAATTAGAAATTTAATAATATCATCAAAGGAAGCTCAAAAAAAATATGCAGAATTTTCCCAAGAGAAAATAGATGAGATTATTTATAAAATATCAATGGGAATAAGAACATATAGCGAAAAATTAGCGAAAATAGCAGTTGAAGAAACTGGTTTTGGTATATATGAAGATAAAATAATAAAAAATAATTTTGCTTCTATAACAATCTATGAATATATAAAAAATCTGAAAGTAGTAGGAATTCTAAAAGAAGAGAAAGATATAATTGAAGTAGGGGTTCCCTTAGGAGTTATTGCAGGATTAATACCTTCAACTAATCCAACATCAACAACAATATATAAAACGTTAATATCATTAAAATCAGGGAATGGAATAATAATAAGTCCTCATCCTAATGCTAAAAAATGCATAATAGAAACAGCTGAGTTATTAATTAAGTTGGCTAGAGATGCAGGGGCTCCAGAAGGACTAATAGGAGTAGCAACGTTGATAACCATGGAAGCAACAGAAGAATTGATGAAACATAAAGATGTCGCTATGATTTTAGCAACAGGTGGGGAAGCTATGGTAAAAGCTGCTTATAAATCAGGAAATCCAGCTATCGGGGTAGGACCTGGAAATGGACCAGCCTTTATAGAAAAAACAGCTAATAAAAAATTAGCTATAAAAAGAATATTAGATAGTAAAACTTTTGATAATGGAGTTATTTGTGCTTCTGAACAATCTATTATTGTTGAAAAAGAAAGTGAAGAAGAGGTAGTGAAAGAATTAAAAGAACAAGGAGGATATTTTCTAACAGAAGAAGAATCAAAAAAACTTGGGAAATTTATTCTTAGAGAAAATGGGACAATGAATCCTCAAATAGTTGGTAAAAGTGTAGAAAAACTTGGCGAATTATCAGGAATTAAATTTCCTGTAGGAACAAGAGTAATTATTTCTAAGGAAAAAACAGTATCTAAAAAAAATCCGTATTCTAGAGAAAAATTAGCTCCCATTTTAGGATTTTATGTTGAAGATAACTGGGAAGCTGCATGTGAAAGAACGATAGAAATTCTAAACAATGAAGGAATAGGACATACAACAATGATACATTCAGAAAATAAAGAAATCATAAGACAGTTTGCATTAAAAAAACCTGTATCAAGATTGTTAGTAAATACTCCAGGAGCATTGGGAGGTATTGGTGCTACAACTAATCTAGCACCAGCATTGACTTTAGGTTGTGGGGCTGTAGGAGGTAGTTCAACTTCAGATAATATAACTCCATTTAATCTTGTAAATATAAGAAAAGTAGCATGTGGTATGAGAGAAATAGAAGATATAAGAAAAGAAGAAAAAAAATGTGACTCTATAATATCAGAAAATGAAAAATTAGAAGAGATAATAAAAAAAATAATGAAGGATATACTAGTGAAATAGGGAGAAAATTATGGTGTTAACAGAGGAAAAACTAAGAGCCCTTTATAAGAAAGAAAAAATAAAAGAATTATCACTGGATAAAGGAACAATAATAACCCCGTCAGCACAGCAATTTTTAAATCAAATGTCTATAAAAATTTTTAAAGGAATAGAAAAAAAAGAACCTACTTTGATAAATGAGCGTAAAGAAGTAGTAAAAAATAAAGAATGGAAATATATAGGAATTACTGGAGAAGTATATTTTAATAAACCAGAATATATGACTGCAATAAAAGAAAATATAATTGTAAAAAAAAATAATAAGAGAATAATCCTAAGAGGGAAGTTAGAATCTCTAGAGGGTAAATTTTTATTAATAGTAAATGTATTAAAAGAAAAAAGAAATTCTAAATTAAATTCTGATTTATGTAGTATTGAAAGTTTTATAAAAAAACTCATTATATCAGAAAAGACAAATGAAAATTTAGAAGAACTTAATTTACTTGGAGAGAATTTTAATGAAATAAAAAATATTTTTAATGATCATAAAAAATATTTTAAAATGGAGAATTCTTTAGAAATTAGTTCGAAGAGCAAGAGAATTATATTAGAACTAAATGAAATAAGATGTTTAGTTCGAGAAATTGAAATTGTAGCTGTTAATACACTTTTAAAAGATGAGGGAGAAATTGAAAGAGAAGATATAATAAAAAGTATTAATATATTAAGTAGTGCAATTTATATAATGATGGTAAAAGGAGAAAAGGGGATATATGGAGATTGATGAATTAGTAAAAATTATAAAACAAAGACTTTCTGAACAAAATAATGTTATAAAAATACCAATAGAAGCTTCAGGAAGGCATATTCATCTTTCAAAAAAAGAAGCGGATATATTATTTGGAAAGGATTATAACTTTACAATAACAAAAAAGTTATCTCAAATAGGGGAATATGCTTGCAAAGAGAGAATACGTTTAATAGGACCTAAAGGAATGTTAGAGAATGTAGTTATTATTGGTCCTCTTAGAGAAAAAACACAAGTTGAAATTTCTTTAACAGACTCTAAAATATTAGGAGTAGAAGGAATTTTAAAAAATTCAGGTTCTATTGAAAATACGCCAGGGATATTATTAAGCAATGGAGAGAAAATAATTAGGGTAGACCAAGGAGTGATTATAGCAAAGAATCATTTGCATATGAATAAAAAAGAAGCGAATATTTTAAATGTCAAGGATAAAGATGTTATAAAAGTTAAAATATATAGCAAAAGACCACTGATATTTGAAGATGTAACTGTGAGAGTTCAAGAAAATTTTTGTTTGAGTATGCATATAGATTATGATGGAGCAAATGC
>CAMTJB010000015.1 GCA_947072715.1 uncultured Fusobacteriaceae bacterium
TAGTTTCGTTTTTGATTGTAGCTTCTTCTCTAGCAATGATTTCAGCTTTCTTTTTTTCGTTTAAATCTGCAACAGATTCAAATCCTAACTCTTTAGCAGTCTCATCGTTAAGTTCTGGTTTAACAGTCTTTTTGATAGAGTTAATTTTTACTTTGAATACAGCAGGTTTTCCAGCAAGTGGCTTATGTCCGTACTCTACAGGGAAAGTTACATTAACTTCTCCTTCTTGTCCAACAGTGTATCCAACTAATTGCTCTTCGAAGTTATCGATGAACATGTGGCTTCCTAATTTTAATTCGTGAGAATCAGCTTTTCCACCATCAAAAGGAACACCATCTATAGAACCGTCAAAAGCTAAATCAACAGTATCTCCCATAGCAGCTTTGTATCCTTCTTCAGCATCAACTAAAGATGATTTTTTATTTAATAAAGCATCAATTTCTTGAGTTAAAGTTTCTTCTTTGAATTCAGCAACTCTTTTCTCAACTGTTAATCCTTTGTATTCTCCTAATTTAATAGCAGGGAACTCATCAACCATGAATGTTAATTCGAATTCGTTACCAACGTTTTCAGCTTTAACATTGTAGATGTAGCTAACTGGATTGATGTTTTCAGCTGTTAATACAGGCTCGTAGTGAGCTTTTAATACAGTTTCTACCATCTCTTCTTTTATAGCGTCAGGAAAGTTAGCCTCAATTTTATCAACTGGAGCATGTCCTTTTCTGAATCCAGGAACCTCAACTTTTGTACCTAAAGTTTTTAAGATACTTGCTTTGATAGGTGCTACTTCCTCTTTTGTTAAAGTTAATTTAACTTCAACAGCAGAATTTTCTTTTCTTGTTACTAAGTGTTTCATTTTTCCTCCTATATTTACATTTGTATTATATGAAAACTAATTTATAGTTTTTAATGAATTTAGTGTTCCTAGTTATTAAATAATTCTAAGAACTCGTCTTTTACTTTTAAATCTTTTATTTTTATTTGAATTGAATTTTCATTTTTAAAATAATTTTTTTCTGGATAATAAGCAATATCAAATTTTTGTAATTGGTAACCATCATCAATAATATACTTACCTAAATCGAAACCAACCATATGATATCTTTTATTATTTTTTACAACTATTCCAGAAAAATGTTTATTATCTAGTCCAAATTTCTTAATGTTTTCAAAAGTTAAGTCTCTGTCAACAAAAATAGGTTGAGAGTTATCAAAACCAAATGGAGATAATAAGTCCAAATCTTCTAAAGTTGAAGAGGAAATTTTATCAATTGAAAAATCCATATCTATTTTTAGAGAACGTTCAATATTGATAGCATTACAATTGCTAACTTCTTTTTTGAAGATATTATGAATTTCTTGTAAATTAGAGTCTTCAGCAATAAAGCCAGCAGCTAAATCATGACCGCCAAAACGCTTTAGAAGATGAGACATATTTTTAAAAATATTAAAAATATTAATACCATTTAAACTACGAGATGAAGCTTTTCCAAGGTTATTATCAATAGATACTAATATTGTAGGAACTTCATATTTTATACATAGTCTAGATGCAACAATACCTATGATTCCAGGATGCCAATTTTTAGAAGATAAGAAGATTGAATTTTTATATTTCTCTCTATCTTGTTCTATCATAGAAACAGCATCATCATAGATTTGTCTTTCTAATTCACGTCTTGCTTTATTTGACTTTTTCATCTCTTCGATAATATTAAAAATTTTACTATCATCATTTTTTATAAAAAAATCTGCTCCAACACGAGGAACTCCAATTCTACCTAAAGAATTAATTAAAGGTGCAATAAAATAGCTTACATCCGAGGCCGAAAGGGACCTATAATGTAATTTCAAATATTTTATAAGGGATATAAGCCCTTTTATTTGAGTGTTTTTTAATTTTTTTAAACCTTCACGGATTATTAGTCTATTCTCATCAACAACTGGAACAACATCTGCCACAGTTCCAATCATAATAATATCTAAATAATCGTATAGAGAATTTAAGTTAATACCTAATTTTATATACAGAGCTTGAGCAACTTTTAAAGCAACTCCAGCACCTGAAAGATATTTAAAGGCATACTTTTCGCTAAGTTTTGGGTTTATATAAAGAACCTCATCATCTTCAGATTCATTAGCACTTTTGTGATGATCAGTTATAATAACATCTATCCCAATAGAACGTCCATAACGAATATCCTCAATAGAACTGATACTTGTATCAACTGTAATAACTAATTCAGCACCACAAGAGTGCATATAGTCTAGATTTGTTCTATCTAGACCATACTCCTCTTCAGTTCTGTTAGGTATATAATAATCCACATTAATACCGATATTTTTAAAAGCGTGAGTTAAAAATACTGCTGCTGTAATTCCATCAACGTCATAATCTCCATAGATAAAAATTTTTCCATTTCTATTTTTGACTTCAATAATTTTGTTAACTACTTGCGTCATATTTTCAAAATCAAAAGGATCTCTAAAGTTAGAAAGATTAGGATATAAAAAATCTTTAATCTCTTTTTTATTACGGAATCCTCTGTTAGTGAGTAATGTAGTTAAAAAATTTGAAATTTTCAACTCACTACTAATAGATAGGGAGTCAAAATTAAAACTCGGATAATACTCCCATTTCATAGAATCACTGTCCTTTTATATCATTAAGAAGTTTTGTAATTTTCATGGCATAGTTAATACTGTCATCCATTTTAACTCTAATCTCAGGAGTAAATCTTAGAGAAAGAGTATCTGAAATTCTTTTTCTTAAAAATCCTTTGATTTGGTTAAGAGCTTCTTCAATAGCTTTGATATTTACTTTTTCATCTTTAATAGGGGAAACAGTAAAATATACATCAGCAAATTTAAGATCCTCAGTTACTCTGATATTGTTAACAGAGATGATAACCTTTTTAAATAAAGGATTTTTAACTTCTTCAAAAAGCAGTGTAGAGATAATTTTAGTCATCTCTTTTTCTATAGCAGCTAATCTTTGTTTGTTCATATTAGATTACCTCCTAGTTCTTTAATTTTCTTTTAATTTCTATTATATCAAATGCCTCAACAATGTCTCCGTCTTTAATATCATTAAATCCTTCAACGTTAAGTCCACACTCTTGTCCAGCAACAACTTCTTTAGCGTCATCTTTGTATCTTTTTAAAGTAGATAGTTTACCTTCATACATGATAACAGAATCTCTAAGTATTCTGATATTAGAATCACATTTAACTTTACCATCTACAACAACACATCCTGCAACGTTTCCAACATTAGAAACTTTGAACACTTTTTTAATCTCTATTCTACCTAAGTAGTTTTCTTTAAATTCAGGCTCAAGCATACCAGTAAGTGCTTTTTCAATATCTTCAACAATGTGATAGATGATGTTAGATGTTCTGATCTCAACACCACAGTTGTCAGCTTCTTTTATAGCTTTAATAGTAGGTCTTACATGGAAACCTATTACGATAGCTTTAGAAACTTCAGCAAGTTTAACGTCACTTTCTGTAATAGCTCCAGATGTAGCTTGGATAATATTAACAGCAACTTCATCAGTGTTAAGTTTCATTAAAGAGTCTTTTAAAGCTTCTACAGAACCACGTGAGTCAGCTCTTAATATAAGTTTAAGCTCTTTAATTTTTTGGTTTTCAAACTCTTGAGATAAAGATTCAAGTGTTAAAGTTTTTCTAGAAATCTCATGAAGTCTTCTTTCTTTTGCAACTTCGTCAACGATTCTTCTAGCATGTTGCTCATTTTGGATTACGTATAATACGTCTCCAGCATTTGGAACTGAAGTGAATCCAATTATTTCAGCTGGTTGAGAAACACCAACAAGATCAACTCTTGTACCACGGTCATTGATAAGAGCTCTAACTTTTCCTAAAGCTTCTCCAGCAACAACAACGTCTCCAACTCTTAGTCTTCCTTCTTGAATTAATAAGTCAGCAATTGGTCCAACTTTTGGATCAAGTCTAGACTCAAGGATAACTCCTTTAGCTCTCTTGTGATAGTTAGCTTTTAATTCTAACATTTCAGAAGTAATAAGGATAGTTTCTAGTAAAATATCGATGTTAAGTTTTTGTTTAGCTGAAACTTCAACATACTCAACTTCTCCTCCCCACTCAACTGGAACTAGTCCGTATTCCATAAGTTCGTTTTTGATTTTAGCAGTATCTGCTCCCTCTTTATCGATCTTATTAACAGCAATTATAATTGGAACATTAGCAGCTTTAGCATGAGATATAGCTTCTACAGTTTGTGGCATTACTCCATCATCTGCAGCAACAACTAATATTGCGATATCTGTAACTTGCGCTCCTCTTGCTCTCATATCAGTAAAGGCCTCATGTCCTGGAGTATCTATGAAAGTAATTTTCTTTCCATCTTTTTCAATTTGGTAAGCTCCAATCTTTTGAGTGATCCCACCGTGCTCACCAGCAGCAACGTCAGCTTCTCTAATAGCATCTAATAAAGATGTTTTACCATGGTCAACGTGTCCCATGATTGTGATAACTGGAGCTCTTTCAGAAAGATCAGAAGCTTTATCTTCTATTTCTAGAGAGAATTTATCTCCAAAGTTAATTACAACTTCCTCTTCTTTTTCAACTAATATATCGTATTCCATAGCTAATTCTTCAGCTAATTGGAAAGGAATTGTACTGTTGATTGTAAGCATTTGACCTTTTAAGAAAAGTTTTTTGATAAGCTCAGCACTGTTTAATTTTAAAAGGTTAGCGAAATTACCTAATGTAATATCTCCACTTATTTTTAAAATTTTCATACCGTCTTCAATAACTACTGTATCAGTAGGTTGTTCAACTTTCTTTACAGTAAAGTCTGCTCTTCTACCTTTTTTCTTTTTATGACCTTTTTTACCAGAATCAGAATCTTCAGATTCTTCAACAGAATTTTCTGTTTTTTTCTTAGGTGCTGTTTTTTTAGATTTTTCTTTTGTTTTTTCTTTGATGATTACATCTTCATTAATTGTATCATCAGATAAATCAGAATCATCATTTTGAGATGATAAGTGACTTATATTTTCATGATTAGAAAAGTAATTTTCAATTGTAGCTACATCCTCATCAGAAACACCTGCAAGGTGTGATGTGATGTTATCTAAACCTATTTCGTGTAGAATAGCTATAAACTCTTTATTACCTTTATCGTATTTTTTTGCTAATTCATGTACCCTTATTTTCATTAACATACCTCCATAAACTTAGTTTAAGAGTCCTCGGGCTATTTTTTTATTTTTTACAGCAATGACAGTTATCTCATCTTTCGAAAAGATATCGCCTAAGAGATCTTTATTTCCATAATAAATATATGGAATGTTATACTCTTTGGCTTTAGCAATTAATTTTGCGCCATTTTTTTCGCTGATATCCTCGGCCATGATAATAAAATGAATCTGTTCGATTTCATCAAATACCATATTCATACCGAAGGCTAGCGCCTGGGAATTTCTCATAGTCTTTAATATATTTAAATAGTCCTTATTGTCCTTTTTTAAAGAATTGGCCATTTTATAGAGTTCTTCCATTGAGATTTTTATCTTTTTATGTTTAGATAATTTTTGTAGACATTCTTTTGATTTGCAAATATAAGTGCCTCTTTTCTGCTCTTTTTGCTCACTATCATAAGTATAACTACCATCTTCTTGTTCAACAATTCTGAAAAGATCAGATTTGTTCATCTTTGCTCTACAAACAGCACAAGTTCTTTCAGGTAAATTAGTGCTATTCACCTTGATTTGCCTCTGCTTCTGAATTTAGTGCGTCAGTTTCTGTTTCAGCAACTTTAATATCTACTCTCATACCAGTTAATTTAGCAGCAAGTCTAGCATTTTGACCATTCTTACCGATTGCTAAAGAGAACTGAGATGGAGAAACTATAACTCTAGCAGTCATTCCATTATCTAATACTTCAACTGAATCAACTTTAGCTGGAGATAATACTGCAGAAACAAACTCTTCAATATTTTCTTTCCAGATAACGATATCAATTTTTTCTCCGTTTAATTCATTAACGATGTTTCTGATTCTAAGACCTTTTTGACCAATACAAGCACCAACAGTATCAATGTTAGGGTTTGTAGAGTAAACAGCAACTTTAGCTCTAGAACCGGCTTCTCTTGCAACAGCTTTAATAACTATTACCCCTTCCTCAATTTCAGGAATTTCTATTTCAAATAACTTTTTTAATAATCCTTCGTGCTTTCTAGAAATAACTACTTTTGGAAACTTGCTAGTTTTTTCAACTTCAGCAACATAAACCTTAATTCTGTCTCCTACTCTGTAAATATCTCCAGGTGATTGCTCAGACATAGGTAATGAAGCTTCAAGTCCATCAAATTCTATGTGTATATTTCTCTTGTCGTCTATTCTTCTAATAGTACCATTCATAATATCGTGTTCTTTGCTTTTGAACTTGTCATAAACATTATCTCTCTCAGCTTCACGAACTTTTTGAATTACTATTTGCTTTCCATTTTGGATAGCATTTCTTTTGAACTCTTCACAGTTAACTTCTATCTTGATGATATCCCCAACTTTAACTCTTTTTTTGTACTCATATGCATCAGTTAAAGATATTTCAAGTGCAGCGTCATATAACTCTTCATCTACAACAACTGTTTTCACCTCAAAAACCTTAACATCTCCAGAGTCTCTGTTGATCTCAACTTCAACATTTTCTTCTTCACCGAAATTTTTCTTATAAGCTGATAATAAAGCCTGTTCAACAGCAGTTAATAAACTTTCTTTGCTTATTCCTTTATCTTTTTCTAACTCAGCTAATGCTTCTAAAAAAATCTTAGCATCTTTACTCTTCACAAAACTCATCCTCCTCAAAATATGGATTTATATTTTAAAATTTATTTGACTTAATCTAGGTCCTCAAAAACGTATACAATATTAGATTTTTTGATCTCTTTATAAGGTATAGCCATAGTTGTATCATTTTCTAACTCTAATACTATTGTATCGTTATTTTGTACTTCTAAAAGAGTTCCAGTATAGTTTTTACTATCGTTTATTTTGTGCTTTAGAGCAACAAAAATACTTTCTCCAGTAAATCTAATGAAATCTTCAATCTTTTTTAAAGGTCTTTCAACACCTGGAGAAGAAACCTCTAAAAAGAATTTCTGCTCAACAAGATTATCTACAGACTCTTCAATTTTATGACTTAAGTTTGCACAGTTTTCAACAGTAATTTCACCATTTAAATTTTCGATGAAAACTCTTAAATACCAATAACCTCCATCTTGCATAAATTCAATATCTACAAGCTCTAGGCCCATATCTTTAAGATGTGGTAGTACTAGTTTTTCAACCTTTGAAACAACACCACTATAATCTTTTTCCACTAAATCGATCACCTCACATAAAATTAAGTGTAACTGATATTAAAGAAAGAGTGGAAACAAACCCACTCTTTAACACAGTTAACATATTTTGACTATATTCTATCATATTATAGCATAAAAATCAAATAATATTCAAGAGTGGTTATACTTGTAGAACTATTATATTAAACTAAAATCTTACTCTTAAAAAGCTCTTTCTAATTAAAAGTATTAAATAGAATTAAGAGATGATTATATAATATAGAAAAGAGGTAAATAATAAAATTTTTTTATAATTATGTTAAGTTTAAGCCTTAAATGTGATAAACTCTGTTAAAGTTAAAAAAAACAATTAAAAAGTATTAAGGAAAGGTGGAAGTATGAGATATTTTGGAACAATGAAAAATAGTTGTGGTACTTTAGAAATTGGAGGAGTTTCCACGAAAGAATTAGTAGAAAAATTTAAGACCCCTCTATATGTTTATGATGTGCAACATATAGAAGACAATATAGAAAAATATAAGAAAGGATTTAAATCTTTAAAATTTGATACTGAAATAGTGTATGCATCAAAGGCCTTTTTAGCAAAAGGAATGTGTCAGATATTAAGTAAACATAATATGAGTATAGATGCTGTATCTGGGGGGGAACTCTATACTATAGTACAAAGTGGTTTTTCAAGTGAAAAAATCCATATGCATGGAAATAATAAAACCTTTAATGAATTAAATATGTGTTTTGATTTAAATATAGGAAGTATTATTGCAGACAATCTAGATGAGATAAAGAAAATATCAAAAATATGTGATGAAAAAAATAAAAAAATGAAAATAGCTTTAAGAATAAATACAGGTATAGAAGCTCACACACATGAGTATATTAAAACGGCAAAACATTCATCAAAATTTGGAGAGTCTATTTTTGATGACAGTGCTGAAAAAGCAGTAGAGGAGATATTGAAAAATAAAAAAATGGAATTTATAGGTTTTCATTGTCATATAGGTTCTCAAATATTTGATACAAGTGCGTTTTTAGAAGAGATAAAAGTCATGGTGAAATATACTAAAGAGATTTCAGATAAATTCAATATAGTTATTCCTGAAATAAATCTCGGAGGTGGATTTGGAGTTTATTATACAGAAGAGGATGTAGAAGTTGATATAGAAGCTTTTACAAGAGAGATGATAGTCTGTTTAGAAAAAACTTTAGATGAAGAAAAGTTGAAAATAAATAAAGTGTCTATAGAACCAGGAAGAAGTATTGTTGCTAATGCTGGATCAACTCTATATACAATCGGAGGAATGAAAACAACTTATAGTGGGGATAAATATCTATTTATAGATGGGGGCATGAGTGATAATATGAGAACAGCTCTTTACCAAGCTAAATATGAAGCTGCTATCGCTAATAAAATGGATGAAGAACTAATAGAAGAGGTTACTATTGCAGGAAAGTGCTGTGAGTCAGGTGATTTAATAGTTAAGAAGGCAAAAGTTGCTAAAAGTGAAGTGGGAGATACTATTATAACGACAACAACAGGTGCTTATGGATATTCTATGTCGAACAACTATAATAAGATAGAGAGACCTGCTGTAGTTTTTGTGAAAAACGGAGAAGCTCAAGTGGCTATAAAAAGGGAAACTTATGATGAATTAGTGAGGAATGAATTAGAGATAAAAATATAATTTTAGGGCAATAGTTAACTAAGAACTTTATGTTTAGTTGACTATTGCCCTAATTATTTTAGTATAAAAATTAAGTTTTGTATGAGGGGGGGTTAATAGAAAACATTGGAAATAAAAAGGAAAAATAACTGCTACAAGAGTAATTGGAAAAGAAATAAAAAAATCAAAACAAAAGAAAAATACAACATATTGATAGTTAGCATGAAAGAGGAGCTAGTTCTATGTTAATTAATTTCAATAAGGGTTGAATGAGGTTAAAGTGTACTGATTGCAGTTAAATATGTACTATAATTATATATTATATAATTCCTATATATTTTGTATATAATTGTTGCAAAAAAAAAATAAAGAGCGTAGTATAATCCATATCGAGACACAGAAACTTATATTATAAAAAATAAAAGTCTTTTAATTACTAGGAGGAACAAATAATGAAAAATGGTAAAAAAGTTGTAATCGGGGTTATCGGTTCAGACTGTCATGCTGTTGGAAACAAAATTATTAATCATGTTTTAGAATCTAATGGATTCGAAGTAGTAAATATCGGTGTTTTATCACCGCAATCTGAATTTATAGCTGCAGCAAAAGAAACAAACGCAGATGCTATAATTGTTTCTTCTCTTTACGGACATGGAGAATTAGATTGTGCTGGAATGAGAGAAAAATGTGATGAGGCTGGATTAAAAGATATATTATTATATGTTGGTGGAAATATAGTTGTTGGAAAGCAAGATTGGGCTCACGTAGAAGAGAGATTTAAAGCTATGGGATTCGATAGAGTTTATAGACCAGGAACTGCTATTGAGATAACAACTGAGCACCTTAAAAAAGATTTAGGGTTATAAGACCTATGAAAGAAATTTATCTAACTATTGATTTTGGAAGCACATATACGAAGCTTACTGCAATTGATTTAGTAGACGAATCTATTTTAGCTACAGCAAAAGCAATTACTACTGTAGAGAGTGATGTCATGCTAGGTTTTGAGGAAGCTTTTGAAAAGTTAAAACAAAATATAAGTGAAAAAATAGATTTAAATAGTATTAAGTTTGTAAAAAAGACTGCTTGTTCTTCTGCTGCTGGTGGGTTAAAGATGATGGCGCTTGGTCTTGTTCCAGAATTAACAGCCGATGCTGCTAAAAAAGCTGCATTAGGAGCAGGAGCGAGAGTTATAAAAACTTATGCTTATGAATTAAATCATCATGAGTTGGAGGAGATAAAGTCATCAAATGTTGATATAATTCTTTTAGCTGGTGGGACAGACGGTGGAAATAAAGAGTGTATAATTCATAATGCGAAAATGATTGCAGAGTATGAGTTAAAAGTTCCAGTTATAATGGCTGGAAACAAATCAGCGGTAGATGAAGTTGAAAAAGTATTTAAAGAAAAAAACATTTATTATAAAATTACTGAAAATGTAATGCCAGTATTAAATAAATTGAATGTAGAACCAGCAAGAGAAGCTATAAGACAGGTTTTTATGGAAAAAATTGTTGAGGCTAAAGGAATGAAAAAAGCTGAAGAGCTTACAACAGGAATATTAATGCCAACTCCAGCTGCAGTATTAAAAGCAGCGGAAGTTCTTTCTAAAGGAACTGATTCGGAAGATGGTATAGGAGATCTAATAATAATAGATATAGGGGGAGCAACAACAGATATTCACTCTATAGCAAAAGGTGATCCAACAAAACCTGGTGTAATACTAAAAGGATTAGAAGAACCATTTTCAAAGAGAACTGTAGAAGGGGATCTTGGAATGAGATATTCAGCAATAGCATTGTTAGAAGCTTCTAGTACAAAAAAATTAAAAAATTATTTAAGAGAAGAATATAAAGAAGTAGATGTAAGAAAACTTTGTAAAAAAAGACATGATAATATAAAAATGGTTCCAACTTCAGAGGAAGATAAAGTTTTTGATGAAGCAATGGCTATGGTAGCAACAGAGTTAGCTATGGAGCGTCATTGTGGAATATTAGAATGTTTATACACTCCAATGGGAACAATGTTCCATCAAGTAGGTAAGGATCTTTTAGATACACCTTGCGTAATTGGAACTGGTGGAGTAATTGTTCATAGTGAGAATCCAAGTGATATTTTAAAAGCTGGAAATTTTAATAAAGAAAATCCAGTACATTTAAAACCAGTTAACCCTAAGTTCTTAGTAGATAAAACATATATTTTATCGGCAATGGGATTATTAGCACAGGATTATCCAGATTTAGCAATAAAAATAATGAAGAAATACTTAGTTTAAGCATATAGTTCAAAATATACTAAATATTTAAAGATGAAAATAAGAAAAAGTAAAATATAGATTATATTAAATAATGGAATTGAATCCATTTTTAGGGAGGAAGTAAAGTATGAAACTTAAATTCGCAAAATGGACTGAGGAAGAGTTCTTTAAAGTTAGAGAAGAGGTTCTTAAACAGTGGCCAACAGGAAAAGATGTAAATTTAG
>CAMTJB010000016.1 GCA_947072715.1 uncultured Fusobacteriaceae bacterium
AAAATTTACAATTTATTATAACATAAAATATATTTTTTTATAACTATTTATCTTTTACTATCCTTCCATTCTTTAAATATAACTTTAACTAACTAGTTATAAAGAAAATCTATTCCCATATCTCATTCCCATTGACTCTTTTATCATACTCTTCTTGAGATATAATTCCATTTTCTAAATACTCCTTTAAAGAAGCTTCCATTCTAACCATCCCCATTTTTCTGCCAGTTTCAATAACTGATAATATCTGATTAGATTTACCATTTATTATTAAGTTAGAGATTGCTTTATTTAAAATCATAATCTCTGTAGCTACAACTCTTCCTCCTGATGTACATCTTATTAACTCTTGGCTTAAAACAGCTTTTAAAGACGAGGCTAACTGAATTCTTATCTGTTGATGCCTAGACTCTGGAAACACATCTATAAGTCTATTTATTGTTTCTACTGCCCCATTTGTATGTAATGTTCCAAAAATCAAATGTCCTGTCTCTGCAGCTGTTAAAGCGGCTTCTATACTTTCTAAATCTCTTAATTCACCAACTAATATAATATTAGGATCTTGCCTTAATGCACCTTTTAAAGCTCTAGCAAAAGAAGGAGTGTCTCTTCCCACTTCTCTTTGCCTAATTAGTGATTTCTTTTTTTCATAAACAAATTCAATAGGATCTTCTATTGTTATTATATTTTCTGAACGCGTTTTATTTATTTTCTCAATAAGAGCTGCTAAGGTAGTTGATTTTCCTGACCCTGCCGCCCCTGTAACTAAAATCAATCCTTTTTTATAATTTATAAAACTCTCTACAATTTTTGGTAATTTCAACTCTTCTAATTGCGGTATAGTTTCAATTAAAACCCTTAAAGCAAGACTTATATTCCCCATTTCCATGTGTAAATTAGCTCTATATCTATTAAAATTTTCTATAAAAAAAGCAAAATCCAACTCTTTTTCTATTTCTAATTCTTCCCAATCATGCACCTCTAAATAAGGGTTCATCATCTCTTTTATAATTTCAGATGTCAACACCTCAAAATCATATAATTGTTCAATTTCTCCATTAATTCTAATTGATGGATACACACCTTTTATAAAATGTATATCGGAAGCTTTTTTTTCTTTTGCTGTCGTCAATATTTTTTTTAATAACTCTGTAGAATTATTCATATTTTTTCTCCTTTTTAATTAGTAATCTTTCTCTTCCTCTTATGAAAATTTATGCTATAATCCATAATAGTAATATCTATCTACAAGTTATCTATTATAAATTTTTATATAAAATAAGGAGTGAGTATTATGAAAAAAATCATTATTGTTCTGACATTTCTATTTGTATCCTTAATTTCCTTTAGCAGTATGTCTACACCTTTAAAAGTGGGGGATAAAATCCCTGATTTCAAATATTATACTTTAGAAGGGAAAGAGCTTAGTTCTAAAGAATTACTTGGAAAAAAAATCCTGCTTAATTTTTCCGCTACTTGGTGTCCACAGTGCTTAGATGAAAAAGAAAAGTTAAATAAAGAGTATTCCTCTATAATAAAAAATAATGACAATGTAACTTTTCTTATTTTCTTTGGACCATATGGCAAAAAAATAGAAAGACGGGACACCATTGAAAAGGTAAAAGAATATATGGTTTTAAATAACTATAATTTTCCTAGCTACTTTGATAAAAATAGAGAAATTATTGAAGCTTTTGGTGTTAAAAGTATTCCTACAAGTTTTCTTATTGATGAAAAAGGGATTATAGTAAACATTAACGATGAATACTACAAAACTTTAAATCTTTCCTTAGAAAAATAATTACTCACTTTAATTAAACTACAAAAATAAAATGGCATTTCATAATTAATTAAATTATTTATGAAATGCCATTTTATTTTTGTAGTTTTAAATCTCTTTTTCTGGTAACAGGAAAGATATAATTATAAAAAATATCCCTACAGCTACACCTCCTAAAGGACCTATATCAAATATATAATTTATTTTGTCACTTATATGAAAAAGAGTTATTTTTCCACCTAAAATTTCTTTAAAGAATCCCCATGATTCAAATCTTCCATATAATTTTGAAAATATATGAGTTCCTATAAATCCTCCAATAATTACTGTCAATGCTTTTTTATATCCACTAGCATAAGAGCATATTGCAGTTCCTGGGCATAAACCAATCATTCCAAACCCTATAGCTAAAACTATAGCTCCAAAAACAACACCAAAATACATCGGTTTTATACTAAAGTGTGATTCTTTTATTACCCCAAAATATAAACTTAAATGAATACAAATTGCTGCTATTCCCATGGCAAACAATATTATTTTCATTAAAGAAAAATCCTTTAACTTTAACATATTTAATAAATTATTTCTATTTGTTGCCCCTGCAAGATATAGTGCCATTCCAAATAAAAATCCTGTTAAAAGTCCTTTTAACGTGTCCATATTCATAAAATACATACCTAATCACCCCATTCATTGGCTACAAATATTGCTATTGGAAATAAGCATATCGTAAATAAAAAACTACTTAAACTCATTTGTATGATCCCACTCATCATATGCCCACTAGTGCAGCCACCTGCCAATCTTGCTCCAAAAAGAAGGAGTATTCCTCCTATAAATAGTTTTAAATGCACTACTACAAAATTCCCTTCTTTTCTAGAATATCTCTCAATATTTTCTCTTTCTTTAGGAGCTAATAAAGAGATTATTGATGTCCCTAAAAACATTCCAATAATAAATGTCATATCATAATTAAAGGGTCTTTGAATTTCTTTAGCTAATAATCCACCATTAGAGTTATAGTATGCATTTGTACTTCCATATCCAAATTTGTTGTTTGTATTTTCATAAATTAATTCTGAATCTAGAACCTTTTGAATAACACCTGTTGTTATGCTAAATTGTGTAGATACTCCAATTGGTTTTTGAATTAACATAGCTACATAAAATACCCAACCTAAAAATAAACCTTTTAAAATCCAAGATTTTCCCATAACATCACCACCTACACAATTTTTTTATTTATCCTAAAGCTTTTTCTTCTTAATCATTAGTAATTTACAATTTATTTGCATCATTACATTGGATTATTTGTATTATTTGAATTATTCACGTTATTTATATTATTCGTATTATTTACATTACTAATTTCCTCTTTTCTTAAAACTAAAAGTTGATCAATTTTAAAATTATCTACATCTACAACTTCAAAGCTATAATCTTCAAATTCAAGAATAGCACCTTTTTTAGGTATACTTTTTAACATATACATCATAAAACCTGCAATTGTTTCATAACTATCCTCTTCTGGAAACCATTCAATATCTAAAACTTTTTTTACATCTTCAATAGCAGTAATTCCATCTATAAGCCATGAATTTTTATCTCTTTTTATTATATACTCCTCTTGTAAAGGATAAGCTAGGTCTCCCATTAGAGTCGACATTACATCGCTTAAAGTAATCAATCCAACAACGTGAGCATACTCATTTAAAATTACAGCAAAATCCTCTCTTGCCTCATTAAATTTATCCAACATATCAGAAAGAGTAAGAGTATTTGGTATTATTAATATTTTTCTTTTAGTAATATCTTTAATATTCTGAAGTCCACTTAATTCTCCTTTTAATATTCTTGGAAGAATATCTTTTGAATCTACATAACCATATATTGAATCTATATCTTTTTCACAAACTAAAAATTTAGAATGAGGAAATTCTGCTATTTTTTGTTTAATACTTTCCTCTGTTTCTTCTAATAAGAAATAAACAATTTCATCCCTTGTTGTCATAACTGAAGAAACCCATCTTTGTTCTAACTCAAAAATATTTTCTATTAAATGATGCTCTTTACTATGTACAACTCCAGCTTCTGCCCCAGCATCTACCATAGCAAAAATATCTTCATGAGTAATCATATCTTCTCTTGTAATTGGTATTTTAAACATTTTAAAGATCATGTCAGCTACACCATTAAAAATAAATACTATAGGTGTTAATATTTTTATTGTTAACAACATTGAGTTTACTAAAGCTATAGCTGATTTTTCTGGATAAACCATTGCTAATCTTTTAGGTATTAAATCTGCAAATTCTACAAAAGCTGCTGTTACAAATATAAAAGAAATCGTCATTCCCAATAATGGATTCTTCACATATTGCATAATATAAGGGGATAATATACCATCTCCAACTATACCTGCTAAGATTGCAACCATATTTACACCTATTTGTACTGCTGTAAAAAAGTTTCCAGGCTTACTTTGAAGTTCTAAAACCTTTTTTGCTTTCTCGTTTCCTTCGTCTATCATCACTTGAAGTTTAACTCTTCTTGCTCCTGCTAGTGATATTTCTGCCATAGAAAAAAATGCACTTATTATAATAAGGCAAAATATTAAAATTAATTTTCCTGTTATTTCCATTTTTTACTCCTCTCTTTTCCCCTATTTGACATAAAAAGTAGTTTTTATTTTAAATAATTACTTTTTTGTTTATATTTTATTAATTAATCACCTTTTATAAATATACTATATTAAAAAATAAATCCCTTCATTTTTTTTAAACAAAAAACTAGGACTTGCATAAGTCCTAGCAAATTTCAATAATAATATTTAATTAATTAAAGAATATAACTTATCAAATCGATTATATTTTATATACTTATATATTAATACTTTTTGCAACTAATTACTACTACTTTTTATTTTTTTCTTTTAATATTTTAAGTGTTATTTGTTTTTTTTATTTGTTTTTATATACTCTGCTATTTCTAGTGTCTTTTCTAGTGTATTTTTAGCTCCAACTATCTCAGAAACAATTGCAAATCTTTTGCACCCTCTCTTCATAATTTCGTCTAAATTATGAAGTTTGATTCCCCCAATTGCTACATAAGGTATCTCTATATTTTTTTCTACATATTCTAAATATTCAAACCCTAGAGGAGCGCAAACATCTTCTTTTGTTTCAGTTGAAAATATTGGTCCTACACCGATATAATCTGCACCATCTGCTAAGGCTTTTTTTGCCTCTTCTGGAGAATGAGTAGAGATTCCTACTATTTTGTTTTCCCCTACTATTTTTCTTACCTCTACTAAAGGTAAATCATCCTGTCCAATATGAACTCCATCTGCATCTACTGCTAAGGCTAATGCTATATCATCGTTTACTATAAATATAGCATTGTATTTACTAGCTAATTTTTTTAACAACACTGCTTCTTGGAATTTTTCTCTTGCACATTTTTTCTTTTCTCTATACTGAAGAATTTTCACTCCACCTTTTAATATCTCTTCTGAGTAATCTAGTATATTTTTATTCTTTCCTGATTTTCCATCAGTAATTCCATAGATTCCTTCAGGTATCTCTCTATCTTTTTTCATTTTTATCCTCCAAATAATCCATCACTATATTCGCCATTATACTTGCTACCATCATTACTTTTGTTGAATACGTTTTGTAATTTTCTATATCGCTATAGAAATCTCCAACCACATTAAGTAGCCCTATTTTTTTATGTATTATACTATTTAAATCTCTTCCTCCAATTCCATTAGATGAAATTATAATTTTTCCCTTACAATTTTCTATGAGCATCTCTTTATATATTTTGTTATCAAAAGCTTCAACTATGATTTCACATCCATCAAATAACTTTCCAATATTTTCTTTACTAATTTTATCTATAATTGATTCAAATTGTAATCTTTCATCTATTTTTAATAGATTTTCTTTTAATACTTCTGATTTATATCTCCCTATCTGATTTTTAAAGTAAAATTGTCTATTTAAATTACTCTCCTCTATTTTATCAAAATCTACTAGTCTTAAATCTCCTATTCCACTCCTAACTAAATGCATAGCTATATTAGAGCCAATTCCACCACATCCTGCTATTACTATTTTCATTTTAAAAACTCTCCCAATTTTTAAGAATAGGCTGATACCCTTTATCCTTTAAGAATTCAATAATCTCCTTTATACTCCTATGATCACTGGTTTCAAATTGTGGAGTTGTATTATTAGATATTGAATAACCTCCAACTTCTGTTACAGAACCAGCTGAAAATTTGGTGATTCCCAAAGGTAGAATATTGTTTCTAAATTCTTCACTTTCTCTCGTAGAAATATTTATACCAAGAGTTGGAAAAGCTAATCTATATGCCAAAAGAATCTGAACAAACTCTTTATCTGATAATATATTTTCAACTTTTATATTTTGATATGCCTCTCTTATTCTAGGAATAGAAATAGAAAACTCTGTATTTAAAAATTCATCCATAAGATATTTTGAATGAATTCCTGCTAAAAAAGCTTCTTCAACTATTTTTCCTAACCCAAAAAGTGCTCCAATATTAACACTTCTTAAGTCTGCTTTGCCTGCTCTATAGGGTGTATCTAATCTATAGTGATAATCAGCTTTTTTCCCTTTTAAATGATATTTAGAATATACCCTTTCATTATAAGTTTCTTGATATACTGTTACACCATCTAATCCAACAGACTTTAGTTCTTCATATTCAGAATCATTTAAAGGATGTATCTCTATTACAACTGTTGAAAAATATTTCTTTAATATTTCTATACTTTTTTTTAAGTAATCCATAGTATTTACTTCACTTTCACCAGTTAACATTATTACACTTTGAATCTTTAAATTTTCGGACATATACCTTGCTTCTTTCTCTATCTCTTCCAATGTCAAATGCCTTCTTTTAATAATATTAGAATGTTTAAATCCACAATAACTGCATTCGTTATCACATATATTTGAGATGTATAACGGAGCATAAAGATGCATCTCTTTTCCAAAATTTCTTATTGTAATTTTATTGGCTTTAACTGCCATCTCTTCCAAATAATCCTGCGCTTTAGGAGACAATAATGACAAAAAATCTAAATCACTAAGATTTTTTTCTCCACTCTTTTCTATAATTTTTTTTATATCCTTTAAATTAATATTATAAAAAAACTCTTCATAATCAAAATTTTTATACTTTTTTATAACTTCATAAAACATTTATTTCCCCCTATATTATCTCTATCTTAGAAATCCAGTTAAAGGTGATGAAGCTACTGCAATTTTGTTAACTTCAGGGCACTTTGCTAAAAAAGCAATTCTGCCAGCTTCTACTGCATTTTTAAATGCTTTTCCCATAGATATAGGATCTTCACTTGTTGCTATGGCTGTATCTACAAGAACTGCACTTACCCCTATCTCCATTGCTTCACAGGCATGAGATGGTTTTCCTATTCCTGCATCTACTATAATTGGTAACTTACAGTTTTCAACCAAAATTTCAATCATATACTTTGTAAGCAACCCTCTATTTGAACCAATAGGTGCTCCTAGTGGCATAATTGCTGCGGCTCCAACTTTCTCCAATTTTTTAGCTACAATTAAATCTGGATTAATATAAGGCATTACAATAAATCCTTCTTTTGCTAAAATTTCTGTAGCTTTTATAGTTTCCTCATTGTCTGGCATTAAGTATTTCATATCATTTATAATCTCTATTTTTATGAAATCACCACATCCTGTTGCTCTAGCAATCCTAGCAATTTTTATAGCTTCTTCTGCCGTTCTTGCTCCACTTGTATTAGGTAGTAATTTTATATTTTTCGGTATAAAATCAAGTATATTTTCACTTTTTCCACTAATATCAACCCTTCTAAGAGCTACTGTTATCATCTCACTCTCACTTTTTTCTAACATTGGTTCTATTAATCCATAATTTGAAAATTTTCCTGTTCCTGTTATTAATCTACTATTAAATTCAATTCCACCAATTATAAGTTTATCCATTTTTATCCTCCTGATACAAATCTTAATACTTCTATTTTAAATCCTTCATAAATTTCTGCATTATAATTTTCTTTGGTAATAATCTCTTCATTTAAAAGCACTACTGTCCCCTCTTTTGAAATATCTAGATACTCTAAAAGTTTATCTATACTTATAGATTGCATTTTTTCTAATCTTTTTATTTCTCCATTTAACACTATCTCCATTTTTGTTCACCCCCAGTAAATTTAAATTTTATTTATTAATTTTTTAATTACTTAAACAAAAAAAGCTGTACCCTTAGGATACAGCTTCAAAAACAAAATTATTATTAAATAAAAAATAATTAAGTCTAAAAATAGCTTTCCTACGCTGGTACTATCCAGATCAGGTTCAAAGGGTCAGTTAAAAAACTTCTCAGCCAAAAGGCTCCCCTAGCATAAATTTTATTATTTTGTGTTAACTACATAATACTATTTTTTATTTTTAAATGTCAATTTTTTTTAATATAGCCTTGTTATTAAATTTTTAAATAGTATAATATATTATAGCATCATTAAAATTAATTTATTTTATTGGAGGTAAACACTAATGGCATTAAGCAAAATTTTAGAGGAAAAAATTAACGAGCAAATTAACAAAGAATATTACTCTGCGCAGTTATATTTATCCATGGCTGCATATTTTGAAAGACAAGGATTAAAAGGATTTGCAAATAGACTTTACGTTCAATATCAAGAAGAACAAACTCACGCACAAAAATTTTATAGATACATCAATGAAAAAGGTGGAACTATAAAATTAAATTCTACAGGTGAGGTTAAGTTCCATTGGGAAAATGCTATTGAAGTATTTACAGAAATTCTTGCTCACGAAGAGTTTGTAACGAAATGTATTAATGAAATAGCCGATGTAGCACTATCTGAAAAAGATCATGCAACTTTCGGATTTGTACAATGGTTTATAAATGAGCAAATTGAAGAGGAATCTTCTGCAAGCGATACTCTTGCTAAGTTAAAACTAGTAAAAGGTGAAGGAAGTGGAATGTTTATAATTGATAAAGATTTATCTCTTGTTACTTTCGTTGATAAAACTCTTACTTCAGCTGTTTAAAATTTAAATTCTAAAACAAATTATTAATATAAAATAATTAACTAATAATATAAAAGAGGAAAAACTTATTGTTTTTCCTCTTTTTCTTATCTCTTTAAATTTATTTCAAATTATTTCTAATCTATTTTTTTATTTTTTTTCCAAAATTAAAATTTGAAATTTTCTTAGTGAAATCTTCTATGTATTCATAAAGAATAGGTATTATAATAAGAGTTAACATTGTTGAAAAAGTCATTCCAAATATTATTGCTACTGCCATACCACTATATATTTCTGAACCTTCTCCTATTCCAAAAGCAAGTGGAAGCATTCCTAAAACAGTAGTTGATGTTGTCATAATAATTGGTCTTAATCTTGTAAAGCACCCTTTTAATATAGCTTTATCTCTAGACATACCTCTTTTCCTTAAAATCTCTATATAATCTATAAGGATAATTGCATTATTTACAACTGTACCAGCCAACATTACAATACCTGTCATAACCATTACATCAAATGCTGAGTTAGTAATAATAAGTCCAAAATAAACCCCTATTAAGGCAAGTGGAATTGATCCAACAATAATAAATGGTAATGTAAAACTCTCAAATTGAGATGCTAATATTGCATAAACCAGAAATATAGAAATCCCTAAAGACATCATTAGTTGAACTGAAACTTCTTGTAAACTTTCAGATTCTCCACCCCATGAATATCCTATATTTTTAGGTAAATTTAAGTCTTTGAAAGCTTTCAAAAATGTTTTTTGAATCTCTCCCATACCTATTCCACCATCATTTGCACTTAGTGTCACACTATAAATTTTATCTATTTTTTTTATCTCTGAAGTAGCTTCTACTATACTAACTTTAGAAACATCTGAAACTTTTATAAAATCCCCTGTTGCTGTTTTTATATTTAATTGTTCTAGTTTTTTTACATCTCTTCTATCTTTTTCAGAAAGCCTTACTAAAACATCAATCTCTTCAAGTCCAGTTTTTACTGTAACAGTTTGTCCTTTTGTTTTATCTCCGCCAAGGAATGCATAAGAGAGCTCTTTACTCAACTGTGCAGGATATATTCCATAGGTTTGTAATTTATCTCTGTCAACTTGTACTCTTAACTCTAAACTTCCAGATTCAGCACTTGAGCTAAGGTCAACAATACCTTTATTTTTAGAAATTTTGTCTTGTATTTTTTTTGCTATCTCTTTTACTTCATCTAAACTATCTCCTGTAATAGAAAACTCTACACTTTTTCCTGCTGAGTCTGTTTGGAATTGATTAACTACAGAAGGTTTGATATCTGGAATTCCAATAGCTTTTTCCCTTACTTGTTCTTGAACATCAAAAACAGAAATTTTTCTATCACTTTTTGGACCTATATCTACATTAAATATAACCTTTGATTTATCTAAAATTTCAGTATATGTCTTCGTATGCTTATTATTAATAATAATACTTTCCATTTTTTCCATAATTTCTACTGATTTATCTAAAGATGCACCTTTAGGAATTTCAGCAATTAAAGCATATTTTCCAAAATCTTGTTTTGGCATAAATTCATTCTTAACTAATTTTGTTCCAATAACTAAAGTTGCTATAAATATTCCAAATATACCAATTAAGGTTTTTTTCTTATTTTTAAATGCTAGATTTCTTAAAAAAAGATATGTTCTTTTTATTTGAGTAAATATTTTTCCTGATTTTTCTATATTAATATCACTTTTCAAATATCTACTTGCTATCATAGGCATAAGAGTTAATGATACAATAAGTGCAGCTAAATTCGAATAAATTATTGAATAAGACATATCTCTAAATATCTCTCTTGCTAATCCAGGAATAAATAAAATAGGAACAAATACAATCATAGTTGTAAGTGCTGAAGCTATTAAAGATAATCCAACTTCAGATGCTCCATCTTCTGCTGCTGTCATAACATCTTTCTTTAACTCTGTAATGTGTCTGTATATATTATCTATAACAACAACTGAGTTATCTGTAAGCATTCCTACTCCAATTGATA
>CAMTJB010000017.1 GCA_947072715.1 uncultured Fusobacteriaceae bacterium
CATAACATCTATCACTCTTTGGTGAATTCTATTCTGCAGTACTCCCCTAAACTCTTCTTTATTAAAAGCATAGCCTATTGGGGATATTGGATTAGAAGTTACAAATAATAAGTTTATTTTATTAAGTACATAAAATTCTATACCAGAAAGGGTTGCTTTTTGCTTTGTTAAAGGTGTTATAAAAAATTTTGTTCCATCTACAGCAATAATTTTTACATTTTTAAATAAATCTCTATTTTTTATGAAAACATCCATTCCTTTTTCTGTTATAGCACCCTTTATTACAACTTTTTTTATCCCTTTTTTCAAATAAGGAACTACTTCATCTCCAGACTCTAAAAATATAGATTTATCTATTCCTTCAATATTTCCATCTTCCATTATGAAAAGAGTTCTATACTTTTCCAAATTAGAAAGTATCTCCTCTTTATCTATTCCTTCATAAACAGATGTTGTAATAGATGAAATTGAGTTTACCGTTTCCTCGACTACTGTATTCATACTTGAAGAAACTGCTGCCCCTGTTGCTAAAATTGTTCCATCACATACATGTGCTGCTGCACTTCCTTTTCTACTAAGTGCACCATCTATTATACTAAGTTCACTTCCATATTTTTCCATAACTTTTACAATATTAAGAATTTGTTCATTATACGATGGTCCTGCTATATCAACATAGCCGTCACTTAAAGCCCTAACAACAACAACTTCACCCATAGGTGTCATACAATCTGTGATTTCTAATATCTCTCTTGTTATATCACCATGTGTCAGTGTATTTTTAGCTGTAGCTATAATAGTCCCGCTATAAACGTATATCCTTGGTTTTGGAGTATTGGTTACTAAATCTTGCTCCTCACCATCTCTTCCAATAGATGTTATAGCTATTTTTTTCTTACCTTTACACTCCATTATCATTCTGTTTAAAACTGTAGTTTTTCCTACATTTTTTTCCATCCCTATAATAGATATTCTTTTGTGATCTTTTAATAAATCATAAATACTAGACATTTTTATTTCCTTTATAATTTGCCTTTTATATTTATGGGATTTCTTAATTTCTGTAAGAAAAACATCTTTCCTCCTCAGAACTAAGAAATCCCTAATATTTTAAAACTTATTTATTTTAGTGTTTATTTCTTTCGTGTCTATCTAAGTGCGCCGGTTCAATAGTCATCTGTTTTCCACTTAATAAAGCAGATACTCCACCATTAGTTTTTCCAGTTTTGCAATGTTTACATTCGCATTTGTCTACATATGGAGTTGGTTCTGTATAAGTAGTAATTACTCCTTCAAAGTTTCTTAATACTATTTTATTAGGACTTTGAGAGATTATGTAATTAGGCATTACAGGTATTTTTCCTCCCCCTCCTGGAGCATCTACAACAAATGTAGGGATACAATATCCAGAAGTATGTCCTCTTAATCCTTCAATGATTTCGATACCTTTAGAAACTGGAGTTCTAAAGTGCTCTAATCCTAAAGATAAGTCACATTGATAGATATAGTAAGGTCTTACTCTGATTTTTGTAACTGCATGTACTAACTCTTTCATTACATGTACACAATCATTTATTCCTCTTAATAATACTGATTGGTTTCCTAAAGGGATTCCTGCATTAGCAAGTCTCTCACAAGCAAGTTTGCTTTCAGGTGTTACTTCATCAGGATGATTAAAGTGAGTATTTAGCCATACCGGGTGGTATTTAGATAACATAGCTACTAACTCAGGCGTTATTCTTTGAGGTAAAACTACTGGAGTTCTAGACCCTATTCTTACAACTTCAACATGAGGAATCTCTCTTAATTTAGAGAAAATTGTTTCTAAAACATCATCTTCTAATAATAATCCGTCTCCTCCTGAAATTAATACGTCTCTTACTTGAGGTGTTTTAGCTATATAATCAATAGCTTTTAAGATATTTTCCATTGGTAATGAACCATCGTTTTGACCTGCGAATCTTCTTCTTGTGCAGTGTCTACAATACATAGAGCACATATCTGTTACTAATAGTAATACTCTATCTGGATATCTGTGAGTTAATCCTGGAACTGGAGAATCTTCATCCTCATGTAATGGATCTTCTAAGTCAGCAGCTGATTTATATAACTCTTCTGAGCTTGAAATAGCTTGCTTTCTAATTGGGCAATGTGGATTTTCTGGATCTATTAAAGCTAAGTAATAAGGTGTTATTGACATTCTTAAAGTTTTAAGAGTCTCTTGAACCCCTTTCTCCTCTTGTGAAGTTAATACTATATATTTTTTTAACTCTTCTAAAGTTTCAATTCTATTTTTTAACTGCCATTTCCAGTCATTCCACTGCTCATCTGTTACATTTGGAAATAATTCTTTTCTTCTATTTTTTAAATTCATTTTAAACCCCCTACGTTTTATATAAACTTATTATTTAAACAAATATTCCCTATATCTTTGTGATGCTAACTCTTAATTATACGTATAACTCTTCAAATATTTCTCTAAGTATTGGACTCTCTCTTAACTCCTCTAAAGTTATTGCAGCATGATCCTTTGTATATCCATTTCCAACGATCATATTAACATCTTTTCCTACACCCTCTGCTCCTAAAGCAGCTTTCGTAAATGATGTTGCCATTGAGAAGAAGTAAACTATTCCGTCATTTTTTACTGGTAATATAGCTGTCATTTCTGTATCTCCTACGTTTACAACGTTTATAGAAACATCCACTTCACATCCACCTGTAACTGCTAAAACTTGATTTAAAGTTTCAACTGGCTTTCTAGCATCTCCAATTATTCCTACTATTTTTGAATTTAATCTTTTTAATAATTTTAACTCTTCTTCGTTTCTAACTAAGCCGATTACCATCCCTGTTGGTCCAACTCTTTTTACAGCTTCATAAGAACACATCATTCCTGATTTTCCAGCTGCTCCTAAGATTAATACTTTATCTCCTGGTTTTACAAGTTTAGCTGTTTGAGCTGGAGCTCCTGCTACGTCAAGAGCTGCAAGAGCTAAAGTCTCTTCCATATCTTTTGGTAATACTGCATATATTCCAGATTCAAAAAGTATTGCTTGTCCTATAATTTCTACTCTATCAATATCTGGTTTAATATCGATTATTTTTTCGATTTTTAAAGGTGTTAATGATAAAGAAACTAATGTTGCTATTCTATCTCCTACTTTTAAATCAGTTTTCCCTTCTAACTCTGATCCAATTTTAGAAATTTTACCTATTAGCATTCCACCAGAACCTGTAACAGGGTTTTGCATCTTTCCTTTATCTGCTACAATCTCCATTATTTTAGCTTTAATTTTTTCAATATCATGTCCTGCTTCTTCTTCAATTTGAGTAAATGATGCTGAGTCAATATTTAATGCAGCTACATCTATTAAAATCTCATTAGAATAAATCTCCATATCGTTATTGATTCTCTTTGCTGGTTGTGGTAATACTCCTAATGGTTCAATTACTCTGTGAGTACCATATTTACATCCTTTTTTCATTTACATTTCCCCCTATTATATAATTATTCTTAATTAAATTATTAATAATCTCTATTTTTTTAACCCTAAAATCTCTCTAGCTTCATTTGGAGTTGCAATCTCTCTTCCAAACTCTTTTGCTATTCTAACAACTTTCTCTACAAGTTCTCCATTAGATTTCGCTAATACACCTTTTGAAATTGCTATATTATCTTCAAATCCAACTCTTACATGTCCACCATCTATTATTGCAAGTGTTGCTAAAGTAAACTCATGTCTACCTATTCCTGCTACAGTATAAGTTGAACCACAAGGTATACTTCCTCTCAAGAATGTGAAGTCTCTTATATCTCCACCTATTCCACCATTAACTCCCATTACAAAGCTAAAGTGCATAGGAATCTTTATGAATCCTTTTTTCTGAAGTCTTATAGCCATCTCTATCATACTTTTATCAAAGCATTCAAGTTCTGGTTTTATACCTCTTTCTATCATTTTTGTTCCAAACTCTTTTATCATATTTTCAGTATTTTCAAATATTTCATCTCCACCAAAATTAAGAGTTCCACAATCTAATGTTGCCATCTCAGGATGCAACTCAGTTGGTTGAAGTCTTTGTTCAGCAGTCATTCCAACTGCTCCTCCTGTAGAAGGTTGAATAATTACATCTGGACACTTTGCTTTTATAGCTTCTATACAAGCTCTGTATCTTTCTTTGTCTTGAGTAGGTTTTCCATCATCATTTCTTACATGTAAATGAATTATTGAGGCTCCTGCCTTATATGCTGATTCAGCTTCTCTTGCTATCTCTTCAACAGTATATGGTACTGCTGGGTTATGTTCTTTTGTTACTTCTGCACCGCAAATGGCTGCTGTTATTATTAACTTTTCCATTTTAAGATCTCCTTATTTTTTTACTCTTTGTTTATCTTTTGGAGTTACACAAGTTCCTGATGCTCTACAAACTACTATTGGCTCTACTAAAAAATCTGCAGCTGATTCCGATATGTCTGGTCTTGGAACAATTACTTTTCTAGCTTCAAAAATCATTTTTCTAGAGCTATTTCCTGCCTCAACAATCTCTCCTACAGCTTCAATATAATCTCCTGCATATACTGGAGCTAAGAAATCTACTTTATCATAAGCTCTAAATAATCCTTCATCTCCGTCCATTTTAATTAATAATTCTGTTGCAACATCTCCAAAAAGAGCTAACATTCTAGCTCCATCTACAAGATTTCCACCATAATGTGCATCATGTGAGCTCATTCTTAATCTAATCTTTGCCTTCATAAAATTCCTCCTAAACTGCTATTTTTATTTTATTAATTTTATTATTTCCTATTTTATTTTTTTCCAATAAAAAAGCGCCTTTAATTTAGTAGTGACTAATTTAAACTGTTTAAACTTAATTATTATCTAAAAATTTTTTATAATCTTCAAATAACAAATAGCTCTCCATAGCAATCTTGCTATGACAGTTTTTACAGATTACCTGTAAACCCCAAGAAAAAAATTCTAGCTGATTTTTTTCTTTCGGCAATTACGTCCTTCATTTTAAAGTATTTGGATGCTACCCCATTAACACCTTTAAACTACCACATTAAATGCGCCTCTATTTATATTTTTATTACGATTTTAATTATTTTTTTCTTATTTTGTATCTAATCTCTTATAAAGCTAATCTACACCTTTTTATTTTTTTTGTCAATACTTTTTATTTTTTTTATGTATTTTTTTATTTTATTTAAAAACAAATCATGTCATTTTGCTACACTTAGTACTTTTTTGAGTTTTTATACGTTAACTATTTTTTTTATTTTAAATTAGTGTTATATTTATAATTAGTTTCACTTTGATTCTTCTATATTTTTTGTAATTTTATCATTTAAAGCGAGGTGTTCAAAATTAATAAAGTATACATATATGATGCATTTACTAACAAAAAATTCCATGGAAATCAAGCAGCCATTGTATTAAATTCTGATAATTTTTCTCATGAAAATATGCAATTAGTTGCTAAAGAATTTGGATATTCTGAAACAGTATTTCTTTCTAAAAGTAATATTACTCAATTCAGAGTTCGCTTTTTTACTCCTAATTCTGAAGTTGACATGTGTGGTCATGCTACTATTGCTTTTACACAGACTCTTATAGATAACAATCTGATTTTAATTAAAAAAGGGTTAAATACTTTAAATGTTGAAACAAACTTGGGAATTATGCCAATTTATATTTTTAAAGAAAATGAATTCATTAATATTTTTATGGAACAAGATACGCCCAAACTAGAAACTATTAGTATTAATCCTCTGGAAGTGTTAGAAGCTATGGGATTATCTATAGATGCTTTAAGTAATAATTTCCCTATAATTAAAGGCTATACTGGACTTTGGGATCTACTTATTCCACTAAAATCCATTAAACATTTAGAATCTATAAATATGAACAGAGAACTTATGGTTCAATTAAGTAAAAGCTATAATTTCATTTCATTTCACCCTTTTGTTTTATTAGAAAATAATCAAGTCCGTGTTAGAAATTTTGCTCCTATCTGTGGGATTGACGAAGAGTCTGCCACAGGGACTTCTAATGGTGCTTTGTCTTTTTTTCTATATAAAGAAAATTCTTTAAAAGTTAACACAACTCTTTCCGTTAGTCAGGGTAAAGAAATGGGAAGAGAGAGTGAAATAAAAGCTAAAATAATATTTAATAAAGAGGGAAATATAAAAGTTATTGTAGGTGGGAACGCCATAAAATTTTTAGAAGGAATTGTTTAATCTCTAGGTATTTTAACTTCTGTATCCTCTGAGATGAGGTATATTGCATCTACACTTTGAAAAAAATATGTTCTTTCCCTTTTTAGTTATTTTTATTTGAAACGTTGAAATTTTTTTCCGTTTCTCTGCTTTGTAATAACTTTTTATCTCTGTTGCAATATTATATTTTTCATGTTAGCATTTAAATATTGTATTTTATATATAGATTTATCTAGGGGGCTTTTATGACTTTCAGAGTAGAAACAGATTCAATTGGATCACTTAATGTTCCAAAAAATGCTTATTATGGTATTCAATCATTAAGAGGAAAAAATAATTTTAATATTACTGGCTACAATCTTAATCCAGCCTTTATAATTGCTTTAGCACATGTAAAAAAAGCTACTGCAATATCTAATCTTCATGCTGGAACTATCTCTCAAGAAATTCACGATGCAATGATTAAAGCTTGTGAAGAAATAATAGATGGAAAACTTCATGATAATTTCATAACAGACGTTATTCAAGGTGGAGCAGGAACTTCAATGAATATGAATATTAATGAAGTTATAGCTAATAGAGCTGGAGAATTACTTGGTGGAGAGTTAGGAAAATATGATAAAGTCCATCCTAATGATCATGTAAATTGTGGACAATCAACTAATGATGTTGTTCCAACTTCTGGTAAATTAGCTATCCTAATGATGTGTAAGGATCTTATTACTTCTCTTGAAAAACTTTATAAAACTTTAGTAGAAAAATCTAATGAATTTGATCACGTTTTAAAAATGGGTAGAACTCATTTACAAGATGCTGTCCCTATTAGATTGGGTCAAGAATTTAGAGCTTTTGCTGAACCTGTAAAACGTGATATATCTAGAATTAAATCTGCCCTTGAAGATTTAAAACATATAAATATGGGTGCTACTGCTGTTGGTACAGGAGTTAATGCTGATATTGATTATTTTAATAATATAACAAAAGTTTTATCAAAAATTACTAAAATAGATTTTAAACAATCTGAAAATCTTGTAGATGGAACTAGAAATTTAGACTCATTCGTTTGGCTATCATCTGCTTTAAAAGTTTGCGCTGTAAATTTATCAAAAACAGCAAATGACTTAAGACTTATGGCTTCTGGTCCAAAAACTGGTCTTGGAGAAATTAATCTTCCTCAGCAACAACCTGGATCATCAATTATGCCTGGAAAAGTTAATCCTGTAATTCCAGAGGTTATAAATCAGGTATCTTTCCAAATTTTTGGAAATGATCTTACTATTACAAAAGCTGCTGAAGCTGGTCAACTTGAACTTAATGTTTTTGAACCTGTTTTATTCTTTAACTTATTCCAATCTATTCATATTTTAACTAATGGAGTGAACACTTTCATTGAAAATTGTTTAGTTGGTATTACTGCAAATGAAGAACATTGTAAAAAGTTAGTTGATAATAGTGTAGGAATTATTACAGCTCTTGTTCCTCATATTGGATACAAAGCATCTGCTGATATAGCAAAAGAATCTTTAAAAACTGGAATTCCTGTTTATAAGTTAGCTCTTTCTAAAGGACTTTTAACAGAAGATGAACTAAAAACTATTTTAAATGCTTTTGAAATGACTAGACCTGGAATACCTGGGAAATCTTTACTAAAAAATAAATAATTTTATATAGGTTAAAATAAAAATAGAAAAAAACCATTAAGTTTTTTTCTATTTTTTTATGCTATAATATTTTATTCACAAATAAATTTAAGAGGAGAGATTAAATGTTAATGAATTCCAAAAACTTTATTATTGAACAAAAAAATGAAATTTTACTAGTTACTTTTTCAAATCCAAAATCTTTAAACGCTCTAAATTTCAATATATTAAGTGAATTAAATCTCTTAATAGAAAATGTTGAAAAAAATGATAATATTGGAGCTGTTATTTTTACAGGGGAAGGAAAGGCTTTTATAGCAGGAGCAGATATCCTTTTTATGGAAAAGTTAAATGCTAACGAAGGAAAAAAATTCGGAAAATTTGGTTCTAATGTTTTTAGAAAAATTGAAAATTCAAGTAAAATATACATTAGTGCTGTAAATGGTTTTGCTCTTGGTGGCGGTTGTGAGTTTGCTATGGCATGTGATTTAAGAATTGCAAGTACTCTTGCTAAATTTGGTCAGCCTGAAGTTAGTTTAGGGATTACTCCAGGTTTCTCTGGTACACAAAGATTACCAAGAATCGTTGGTCTATCTAAAGCAAAAGAACTTATTTTAACAGGGGATATTATCTCTGCAGAGGAAGCTCTTAGAATAAATTTAATTAATAAAATTACTTCTCCTGAGGCTCTTATTGAAGAGTCTATAAATATGGCGACTAAGATATTAAATAACTCTAGAAACGCTGTTATAGCCTCTAAAGAAGCTTTAAATATTGGTATGCAACTTGATATTGATAGTGCTATCGATTTAGAAGCTAATATTTTTGGAAATTGTTTTGCTCATGATGATCAAAAAGAAGGGATGCGTGCCTTTATAGAAAAAAGAAAAGCATGTTTTAAAATATAATATAACTTAAAAAAATTTATACAAATTATTTAAAAATAAAAAAGGTTCTTTTAAACGCAATTAAAATGCAATTAAAAGAATCTTTTTTATTTTTTTATTGGTAATAAATTTATTGGTGTAACATATGTAACGCCTTGGTTTAAATCAATTCTAATCTTTACATGATTTTTATTTTTATTTAAATAAGCTCTAATTTTTGTTCTTATAATATCTGTACTAGCTAAAGAACCAGCCCCATACCCGTGAATTACCTTTATCTCTCCCCTATGACCATTACGATAAAAATTATTATATTTCTGAATAAAAATTTTCTGTGCAGTTTCATAGTTCATTTCATGCAAATCTATTTCAACCATTATTTCCCCTTATAAACCCCATATTTTTAATATAATTTACCATAAAAAAATGATTATTTAAATACCTAATAGATTTATTTTCTATATTATTTAAATAATACAAGTCATAATAAAGGTTTTAAAGTAAATATGTAGTAAATTTCCTTATACTTTCATAAAGGAGCTATTATATGAAAAAATTTATTTTATTAACATTTTTATTCACAAGTATTCTAATAAGTGGAAAAACAATTACTTTAGATGAGGCTATTAGTTTAGCATTAAAAAATAATAAAGATATTAAAATTTCAGAAAAAGAGGTGGAAATTTCTAAAGATAATTTAGATTCAGCTTTTAAAACTGCTCTTCCTTCTCTCGTATATACTAGTAAATATCAGAAAAGTGAATATAAAAGAAAAATGGGATCTAGCGAAAGTGAATTTAATAAAGAAGGATATGCTCAATCAATTTCGCTACTACAACCTCTTTTCAGAGGAGGTTCTATTGTTGCATCAATTAATGAACAAAAATTAAATAAAGAGATTGCTAAACTTAATTATTTAGGTCAAAAAAGAGATATAAGATTTAATGTAGTAGTAAATTACTCTAATATAATTAATTCTCAAAGAAATTTAATAGCTTTTTATAGTTCAAAAAAAGAATTAGAAGCTAACTATGAAAAACAGAAAACACAATTAGAATTAAAATTTATAATTAAAGCTGATATTTTAAAAACGGAATACTCAATATTAGACATCAATTCGCAAATACTAACAGCACAAAATAATATAAAAATTGAAAAAGATAGATTAAAAACTAAAATTGGAATCCCTATGGATGAAGAGATTGAAGTTGTAGAATTTGAAATTCCAGAGAATTTAATCCAACAAATTACTTTTGAATCTGATTTGGCTAAAGCTAAAGAAAATAGTCTCTCTGCACTAATTGCAAAAAAAAATATTAAATTAGCATATGAAAACAAAACTATTACTAGGGCTGAAATGATGCCAAAAATCGATGCATTTGCTGGTTATGGAACTTATGTGGAAGAAAGTAAATTAGATTCTACCACTAAAGATGGAGAGTGGAGAGGAGGAGTTCAAGTGAATTGGAATGTTTTCCAATTTGGAAAAGACTATAATTTATATAATGCTGCAACTAAGAATGTTGACAAAACAAAAATAGCCGAAAGCCAGACTGTTGATAACATTCAACTGAGTGTGACTTCGGCATATTTAGAACTGATTAACTTAGAAAAAATTAAACTTTCAAAATATCAAGGGATGTTAACTGCTCAAGAAAACTATTTTGTTGATAGAGAAAGATATCGTTCTAGTCTAATCTCTATTGTAGATTTTTTGATTTCTGAATCTCTTTGGAGAAATTCTCAGGTTAACTACAATACAACCTTAAACGCATACTATGTTGCATTTGAAAAATATAGATCTTTACTAATTTGATTTTATAAAAGAGTCAGATACAACTTCACCATCAGATAACTCTATTACTCTATCACATAATCTAGATATAGCTAAATCATGAGTTACTATTATAAATGTAGTCTTATACTCTCTGTTTATTTCTCTAAGCAG
>CAMTJB010000018.1 GCA_947072715.1 uncultured Fusobacteriaceae bacterium
ATACCTTTATCTTGTAATAGCTTTTTTGTATCTTTTTTTTCCACTACATTAACTATTAATTTCATTCCACCTTCTACTATAGTAGGGTATATTACTACTGAATCAATATATTCTTGACTTTTTAATGTATTATAATCTTTTAATAAATTTTCTGTTAAAAACTTATCTCCATTTTTAGTTTCCATTAATGAAGTAATTATTTCCTCTGGTATCTCTCTATTATTTGCTACTTCTATAGCAGTTATTGTAAAACCGCCTTTGCTTATTTCTAAATCTTGAGCAAATGAGAAGCTAATAAAAAGAATTCCAAAAAGTATAGCTAGATACTTCCGCATATTTTTCCCTCCATCCTTATATCTAAATTGTTGTACTTATTATATACTATTTTTCTGCTTAATGTAATACTATTTCTGAAAAATATCACTAAAACTATCATATTTTTTAAAAAATATAAATTTTATATAATAATTTATAGTGTCCCTTTCATCTCCACTAGCATTAACAGTTTCTGAATTTGATGAGTTACTAACAACTTTATTAGCTCCTATTCCAACCGCCTTACTATTGTCGATTCTATACTCAAGCCATCCGTCGTAGCTATCAAATGAACCTCCAGAATCAGACCTAGTTCCTGGGCTAGAAGATGAATTCTGTCCATTTCCTTTTATCCCTATATTCCCAACTAGGTAAAACTTATCATATAGATGCTTTTCTATCTGAAGTTTTGCTCCAAACGAATACTCAGAATTATTTCTATCACCTCTATTAGGATTGTTTACATTTGAATTTGTATCCATACTACTTATATCAGATGTTATTCTCAATTTTGAAAGCCCAAATATTCTTTTTATAGAGTCTGAAAAAGGTCTGAAAAATGTATTTGATAATTGACTATTTAACACATTTTCAATTAAAAAGGACTGTGCCCCATTATTATCGTTTCGATTTCCTTTTCTATCTCCTGAGAAGAAACTTGCTAAACTTCCACTAGAAGTCTCTCTATTACTTCTTATTCTAAAATTTAATCTTCTTAATTCACCATTTAAAGATATTTCAAAACTATCTCGTGGTGTTCTAGAATACGAATCGAAAACAATAATAGGATTAAAATTAGGGAAATAATCATTTTCTCTATTAAAAATAACCCTTCCTTGACTAATTATAAAATCATTACCATTTAATCCAAATCGTCCATCTCTTAAATCAAAAGATCCTATAAATCTTAAACGTTGACCAACTCCAGAAATTCTTCCGCCACCATTTAATTGACCTCTCACATCATCTATTATTCCCATTACTCTTTGTAAATTAATTTGTATTCCATTCACGATTTTGAAATCTAAGTTTAAATTTAAATTGTTACTAAAAGCAGGACTTGGACTTGAATTTAAATTTAAATTTAAATCTGTTTCAGCAACATTACTCCTTCTAGGACTTAATACTGTATTTCTTATATAATCTCTTACCAATCTAAATACACTAAAATTTTCTTCTACTCCTGGTATTCTTCTTAACTCCCCTTCTCTTATATAAAAACTTCCTACAAGTTTATGAGAAGCTATATTTATATCTGAATCCAATGTTAAAGATAAGTGGTCTGGATAAATATATTTTACCCCATCCATTTTTAAAGTAAAATCATAGTCTATTTTTTCATAAAAATATGGATTATTTTTTACTTCACCAATTGTAGGGAGATAAATATAACCCTTCATTTCTAATTTTCCATAGTTAACAATCCCTTTAAAATATTCTATTTCTAATTTACTTCCATTTAATAGAAAATTAAAGTTTAAATCTTGTATTTCCACTCCGTATTTAGGTACTTTTACAGATAGGTTTTGACCACTAAAAGTACCATTAGTAGCTCTATCTGTAACACTAATTGCTATTTGAGCTGTACCGTCAATACCTTCTATTCCAAAATCACTTAAAACACTATTTAAAAAATCTACCTTTATATTTTTTGAATAGATATCAATCCTATATCTACCACTTGAAAGGTTATATTCACCTAGAGCCTTTAATAAATTTCTTTCATATAAAAATCTAAATTCTTCTAACCTAATTCTATCTCTATCTCCACTTAAAGAAAGTTCGAAATTCTCAAAATTCCATCTTTTTAAAGTAATATTTCTTGCTGAAGTTTTCAATGTATAATTAGGATTTGAAAAATTTCCACTAATTACAACATCCATCTTTAAATTTCCGCTTACTTCTGCATTTTTTAATACTCTCGACAAATCTATATTATCTTCATTTAAGTCAAATCTTAATTCTCTTGTTAATAGATTAGCACTCCCTTTCAAAGCTCCTATCTTATAGTTATTTTTAATAATTTTTAAATATTCTACATTTAATATTCCATCATTTATATTTTCAGCATTATACGTTACAGACCCTTCTAAATCTGGAAGTTTATTACCTTTAAAATAAATGCTATCAACTGTAAAATTAGTTTTTAAATTTAATCTTTTATTTTGACCATTTAAATCAAATTTACCCATAACCCTATATTTAAAGCTTCTATTTTCAGTATATTTCCATAGGGATTCTTCAATTATGTTTCCTCTAAATCTATATTCTCCTGTTAATACATTATATTTTCCACTCATATTACTTTTTTCATTGATAAATAATCTTTCTGTAATTAATATTCCTTTTGAATATTGAAAATTACCTCTTACATTAAACTCTTCCTCTTGAGGTCCTGTTACTCTTAAGTCCCCTATATTTAAAGTTCCTTTGATGTCCTTTAAACTTCCACTAACTTTTCCTGAAGCATCTAAAATTGAAAATTTAACATTATCTATTCCTAAGTTTTCATTTCCTAGTCCATTTATTTTATAATCTAAATTTGCTATCTCTTTATTTAAGTCAATATTACCAGATAATGAAAATAATCCGTTCCCTATTCTTTTTATATCAATAATATTTCTTCTGATTCTAAAGTTACTTTTAATTCCATTTAATTCAATATTTTTAAACTTTAGCTTTGTTATCTCTCCATCAATCTCTAGAATATGATCTTTTCCATCATTTTTAGCTATTCCAGTTATGTTTGAAACTAACAACAAATTAGATCCATTAATATCCTGATTTAAATTTAATAAATTAGTTTCAAATTCAAAGTTATATTTAAGATTATTTAAATCAAAATTTCCAGTAGTGTGAAATACTTCTTGATTATCTAGGTCATAAAGAGTCATGTTTTCTATCGTTCCTACATTATCAATTACTTCTCCATTCATATCACCACTTAAATTATTAGATAGATTAAAATTAAAATTTCCTTTGTAAGATACTATTTTATTCCCATTAAAATCAAAAATTAATTCATATTTTTTTTCTGATTTTTTTCCACTATAAAGATTTAATATTCTTGTTTTATACTCATAACTACCTTTTGCAACTGCAAATCCAGACTTAGAATTTATTTTTATAGCTTTATCTTCAAAACCTAATTCTAATTCCCCTGTTAAGTTTTCTAAATTATAAACAATATTACCAATACTATTTTCTAATTTAAAATCAAATTTTAGTTTATTTTTAATTCCAAATAATTCTATATCTGAATTCAATAAAGAATAAGTTAAAACATTATTAGAATACACTAATTTATTATTTAAATTTTCAAATTCCAATCTACCCATATTTAACTTAGGTAAGTCAAAATTTATAATTACAAAAAAATCTCTATTTCTATCTAATTTTAAATTAATATTTGTATTTTTTAAATTCCCTACCTGAAAAGGTAATTCAATATCATTTAATAATCTATACTTTGCTGCCTCTTCATATTTCAGTTCACCTAATTTAATATTAATATTCATCTCAGAGCCACTTTCAAAATCAAGTGTAAATTCTCTATTCTTTTCAAAAAGATCAAAGTCAGCTCTCATTTTTATAATATTCCTTAAAAAATCAACACGACCATTTACATTTTTAGCTTTTTCTAAGAAAGATTTGTAATTCACTGTTAGTCCTCTTATATCTCCAGAACCATAAAGTCCTGATGATGAGATTGTAAGATCCAAATCAGCTTTTCCATCTGAATATTCTAAATCCTCATAGTAATATGCATACTGCAGAATATTAGTATCTAAACCAATATTTTTAGCTTTAATTGTCATACTAAAATCTTCTATATAATTTGTAAAACTATAAGATATCTCACCATCTTTATAAGGACCACTAAATAGTAAATCAATTCCTTTTTCTTTATCAAAAGATACAAAACCATTAGTAACTGGTATATTTTTTTCTATAGGGTGTGTATATGAAAGATCTCTAAATACTGTATTTGCATTGATAGCTCTTATTATTCTAATAGGCACATTTAATCCTGCCTTTCCTGGTGAACCACTAGAGAAAGCATCCACTACATTAATATTTGAATTATTTCTTTCAACTAAAATTTTAGCATCATAAACATCTATAGATTGCATCCAATCCATTACATTTCCATTTAAATCATATTTTAAAATAATCTTTGGTGCTTCTACAATTCTTTGACTTCTATAAGAAAGTCTAACTCCTGTAGCAACTACCTCTCCAACTTTGGAAAATTCTCTAGGTAGTTGAATATGTCTTATTGAAAAGCTAGGTTTTAGTGCTACTGTTAAAATAAAACCTACTGTTGGTCCAAGAAAAAATATTAATGAGAATAAAAAACAAGATATGAAAAAAAGAGGAGCATCTATGAATACCCTCTTTTTATATTTAATAAAAAAAGCTTTTATTTTATCCAAATAATTCTTAGTTGCATCTAAATAATTTCTATTTTTTTCTAGATAAATTTTACTTTTTTCTTTATATTTTTTGATTTTATCTTTTAAAAATTGGATATTCACTTCTCCCTCCTCATTTTATTTTGTCAGTATTTTTATACTATAATGGTCTTTTTAGAGGTAACCCTGTTTTTCTTGGGTATTTTCTATTAGTTGCCTCAGCTTTAACTATTATAATTATTTTTCTCTCATCTTCACAATAAGGTAATTTCAGAATTTTTTCTTCTACTATTTTTGATTTTAAAATTTCAAGAGCATTCTGAGCTTCACTTTCTTCCCCAGTACCGTTACTCTTTTGAACTAAAAATCTTCCATTAACTTCAATAAATGGAATCATATACTCTAATATAGTTGGAAGCTTTGAAACTCCTCTACATAACCCTATACTAAAGCTCTCTCTATTTTCCTCATTAATAAATTCTTCTGCTCTAGCATTTACAACATTAACATTTTCTAAATTTAATGTTTCTTTTACAATTTCTAAAAACTTAGTTTTCTTTCCAACAGAATCCATTAATGTAAAAGTTATATTAGGATTACAAATAGCTAAAACCATTCCTGGAAATCCAGCACCTGTTCCTATATCTAAAGCTGTTTTATCTTCAGTTTTTATAAAATTTTGTAACAGCAAAGAATCTATAAAATGCTTCTCTATAGCATCTTTAGAATCTCTAATCGCTGTTAAATTTGTATGTGAATTATAGTCTACTAGTAAATCTAAATACTTCAAAAGATTGTCTATCATCTCTTCGGTAAGATTTACTCCTATCCTTTTTATTCCCTCTTTTAAATACTCTTTCATTCTAAATCTCCTTCATTTTTAAATAAACAAGTAACACTTGAATATGTGCTGGAGATACACCAGATATTCTAGAGGCTTGTCCTATGTTCATAGGTCTTACTGACTTAAGTTTATCTTTAGCTTCCTTAGGAATACTTGGAACTAAATCATAATCAAAGTTATCAGGTATTTTTTTATTCTCTAAAGTCTTGTGTTTATCTATCATAGCTAATGATTTTGAAATGTAACCAGCATATTTAACTTGAACTTCAATCTGATACTCTGTATCTTCACAATATTCACCAAGATCAAAATTTTCTATTAATTCTGCTATATACTTTATATCTTTATAAGTTATATTAGGTCTTTTTAAAATTTCAATAAGTGTAAGTCCAGATCTTATTTCAGGCTCGCCAATTCTTAAAAGAACCTCATTAACTCTCTCATTTCTACTTCCAACAAATTGACTCTCTAATTTTTTAATTACTGCCTCAACATCATTCTTTTTTGTTTCAACTCTATCAAATTGTTCTTTTTCTAAAAGTCCAATTTCATATCCTATTTTAGAAAGTCTTAAATCAGCATTATCCTCTCTTAAAGCAAGTCTATATTCACTTCTTGCAGTAAACATTCTATATGGTTCATTAGTTCCCTTAGAAACTAAATCGTCTATTAATGTTCCGATATATGAATCAGCTCTATCTAAAACAACAGGCTCTTTTCCTTGAATCTTTCTTACTGCATTTATACCTGCAATAATACCTTGAGAAGCTGCTTCTTCATATCCTGAAGTACCATTTATTTGTCCTGCTAAAAATAGATTTTCAACTTTTTTAGTTTCCAAAGTATACTTTAACTCTTGAGGATCTACATAATCATATTCAATAGCATAAGCATATCTCATTATTTTAGCATTTTCTAACCCTTCAATATTTCTTAGCATCTCATGCTGAACATCTGTAGGTAATGAACTTGAAAATCCACTAATATAAACTTCGTTAGTGTCATAACCCTCTTTTTCTAAAAACAGGTGATGTCTATCTTTATCTGCATATCTATAAACTTTATCCTCTATTGATGGACAATATCTTGGTCCTGTTCCTGCTATAGCCCCATTAAATAACGGTGATCTATCTTTATTTCTTATAATAGCATCATGAACTTTTGGATTTGTATATACTACAAAACATGAAATTTGCTTTCTTCCTGCAATCTCTTCATCTTTTGTTCTATAAGAAAATCTTAACCCTTGTTCCTCTCCAGCTTGCTCTTCAACCTTAGAATAATCTATTGTTCTGGCATCTATTCTAGGAGGTGTTCCTGTTTTAAATCTACCTAATTTTAATCCAGCCTTAGCAAGAGATAATGGTAACTCTTCTGAAGATAACTCTCCCATTCTTCCACCACTAAATTGAGATGGTCCTATATGAATTAATCCTCTCATAAAAGTTCCTGCTGCTATTATAACAGTTTTACTTCTATACTCAACACCTTCTTTTGTTTTTACCCCTATAGCTACTCCATTTTCAACTACAACCTCTGTTACTATCCCTTGAATAGCTTGAAGATTATCACAATTTTCTATTGTTTTTTTCATTTCATTTTTATATAGTTGCTTGTCAGCTTGAGCTCTTAAAGATCTAACTGCTGGTCCTTTTTTTGTATTTAAAACTCTTATTTGAATAAAAGTTTTATCTATGTTTCTTGCAATCTCTCCTCCAAGAGCGTCAATCTCCTTAACTAAGTGAGATTTAGCCGGTCCTCCAAGAGATGGATTACATGACATCGTCCCTATATTATCTAAAGTTATTGAAAAAATTGCTGTTTGCATTCCCATTCTTGCAGCAGCAAGTGCAGCTTCACAACCTGCATGTCCAGCTCCAACAACAATTACATCAAAATTTTGCATGTTTCCTCCTACCCAAAATACATTGGTGATTATTATTTAAGATTTTCTAATATTTCAGCAGTTTTTATATCAGTTATTAAAAGTAACATGTCGCCTTTTTCAATCTTTGTGTAAGCACTTGGATTTGGCTGGAATGTTTCATCTTCTTTCTTAATTCCTACTACTGTTGCGTTGTAATTTTTTCTTATTTCTGATTCAATCAACGTTTTCCCAACAAATATTGTTGGAGCCTTTACTTCAACTAAAAGGAAATTATGTGAAAATCTAATATGTTCAATCATATTAGGTTCCATAGCAAGTTGTGCTACTCTTCTTCCCATATATTCCTCAGGATAAATTACCTTGGTAGCTCCTATTTTTGCTAAAACTTTTCCATGACTTTTTGTTACTGCTTTAGCAATTATTTTTTTTACCCCTAATTCTTTTAAATTAAGAGTTATCATTATACTGGCTTCTATCTCTCCAGTACAAACAAAAGCTATATCATATTCATCTACAGCTAATTCAGATAATGCTTTATTATCTGTAGCATCCAAAATCAATCCATTTTCAATCATTTTATTATTTATGACATCTTGAACTAATTCCCCATCTATATCAATAGCTAAAACTTCTTCTCCAGATTCATATAAAGTTTGCGCTATACTTGTACCAAATCTTCCTAATCCAATTACTAAAAATTGTTTCATTTTATTCCCCCAACTTTCATTTCTAACTTACTGTAGTTGAAATTTTTTAATACTTTACCCTACTACTATATTTTCTTTAGGATATTCATATTGTTCTTTTAATTTTTTCTCTCCTATTGCTAAAGCAAAGGTCATTGGCCCTAATCTTCCTACAAACATAGTTATAATTAAAAGTAACTGAGAAAAAGTATTTAATTCTGATGTTATTCCTAAAGTTAATCCTACTGTAGCAAAGGCTGATATAACTTCAAAAATTATCTCTTTAAGTCTAAATTTATCATATGTTAAAATTAACATTATAACTACACCAATATATACTAAAGAGATAACTAAAATTGCTAGAGCTTTATTTAAAATATCCCAAGCTATTCTTCTATTAAAAAGTTCAATATTTTGTCTGCCTTTAACTATCCCTATAACGTAGAAACTAATTACTCCAATTGTTGTTGTTTTCAATCCTCCACCTGTTGACCCAGGGGAAGCACCTATAAACATAAGTATATAGAATAAAAATACTGTTCCATCGTTTAAATTACCAAGAGGTATAGTATTAAATCCTGCTGTTCTTGTTGTTACACTTTGGAAAAAAGAAGCAATTATTTTATTTGCTAAAGAAAAGTTTCCAATAGTTTCAGGATTACTATACTCTAAGATAAAAATTGCCAACATTCCACCAAAAGTTAAAAATACAGATATTAAAATTGCTAATTTAGAAGTTAAATTAAATTTATTTATCCCTTTTCTCACTGCTAGTATAAATGAGTTTATTACTGCAAAACCTATTCCACCTAATATAATTAAATATGCAATTGAAAGATTTAATAATACGTTTCCTGCAAAGCCTTCTAATCCTGTACTAAAAAGGGAGAATCCAGCATTACAAAAAGCTGATATCGAATGAAAAATTCCATAATATAGAGCTTTTCCAAAAGGAAAATTCATCTCTTTCATAAAAAAACAAGTTAGTAATACTGCTCCTACACTTTCAATTATAAAAACTGTTCTATATATTTTTTTTACAAAAACTTTTATCTCTTCTGAACCATCAGCATTTCTTTCATCCTTCAATGTCATTCTTTCACTGAATGTCATTCTTTTTCCTGTAATTAGAAAAAGTGTAGAGGAGAAAGTCATTATTCCTAGACCACCTAATTGAATAAATATAAGTATAATTGTCCAACCAACAGGAGAAAAAACCTCACTTATATCTACAACACTCAAGCCCGTTACACAAATAGCTGATGTTATTGTAAAGAAAGCCGTTAATAAACTGATACTCTTTCCATCTTGAAGTGAAATTGGCAACATTAACATTAAAGAACCTAATACTGTACTACCAATAAATCCTAAAATCATCTTTCTAGAAGAAGACAATTGTTTTATTGATTTTAAACTTATCTCCATATTAAAACTCCTAATATTCTTAATTCTATTTCATTTTATTTCATTCAATTTTTTTTATTATATTGAATACATTTTTTTTACTATTAATCTTCTTTTAGATTTAACCTATAACTTTACCTTTTATTATATCTTATCCTAATGCTTTTTTCAATGCTTAACTTAAAAAGGCTTTTGCAGATAAATTACTACAAAAACCTTTTAATCTTTTTTTATTCTAAACAATCTTTTTATTTTTTAATACATCTAAATTTTTCAACTCTCTCTTCAACATTATCAATGTAACTAAAAAAGATAAAAAATCAGCTATTGGTGGAGACATCCATACTCCAATTGCACCAAACATTCTTTCCAGTATTAATATCAATGGAACTAAGAATATTACTTGTCTTGACAGTGTTAAAAACATCGTGATTTTAGGTTTTCCTATAGCTTGAAAATATATTGAACTTACTATTTGAAATCCTACTATGGGAAACATTAAAGTACAAATTTTTAGCCCTTTAGCTGCTATAGCAACAACCTCTTGATTATATGTAAATACATATATAAAATATTTAGATGCAAATTGTATTGAGATAAAAGCTACTATTCCAATAATTGTAGCTCCTATTATTGCTCTTTTTAACAATCCTTTTACTCTATCGTAAAGTTGGGCACCATAGTTATACCCTGCAAGAGGAAGTAAAGCTTGATTAATACCAAATATAGGCATTATAAAAAACATATTTATTCCCTGTACAATTGTCATAGCACTTACAGCATAATCTCCCGAAGTATTTCTTAAGGCATTATTAAATACCACAACAACAAATCCACTTCCTAATTGTAATAAACAAGGAGCTATCCCCTGTCTTAATATTTGTTTTACTAATACTAATATTAAATTTTCTCCTAATAATTTCACTCCACTTTTTTTAGAATAAAAGTAAGAAATTGCCCAAATCATAGCAAAAAACTGTGATATAATTGTTGCCCATGCAGCTCCTTTCATTCCCATATTTAGATAAAAAATAAAAATAGGATCTAAAACTATATTTAAAATAGCTCCCACTAAAAGAGTATACATTGCTATTTTAGGACTTCCAT
>CAMTJB010000019.1 GCA_947072715.1 uncultured Fusobacteriaceae bacterium
TGTGAACCTGTAAAAATGTATTTAGCTGGTGAATTCGGAAAAGATCCCAAAGTGATAAATCCATATCCAATCTCTACAATGTATGCAATTGATAGATATGCATCATATAAAAAAGATTGGGAATCTTTCTACAGTTCAGAAGGAATAATTGTTACAGATAGATATACAACTTCAAATATGATTCATCAAGCTTCAAAAATTAAAAATTATGATGAAAAAATTAATTATTTAAATTGGTTAGAAGATTTGGAATATAAAAAAATGGATATTCCTTCTCCAGATATTGTTATTTTTTTAAATATGCCTCCAGAATCAGCATTAAAACTAATGCAAGATAGAAAAAATAAGATAACAGGTGAAGAAAAAAAAGATATCCATGAATCTGATTCTGAATACTTAAAAACATCTTATTACAATGCTTGTGAAATAGCAAAAATAAAGGGATGGAAAGAGATATTCTGCTCTGAAGGGGATAGAATTAAAACTATAGAAGAAATAAGCAAAGAGATATATGAATTGCTATTAAATGAAAAAGTTATTTAAACAAATAAAACTTAGTATTATAAAAATATAAAAACTATTATATAATATAGGTACATAACTTAAAAGAAGGGGAAAAGAAGTGAATATATTATTAGCGCTATTAGTTTTAGGAATAATTGTTTTAATTCATGAATTTGGTCATTTTATAACAGCAAAAATGTTTAAAATGCCAGTTCAAGAATTTGCTATAGGAATGGGACCTCATATATACAGCTATCAAGGGAAAAAAACAGTATATTCTTTAAGATCAATACCTATTGGTGGATTTGTAAGTATAGAGGGAATGGAAGTTGATAGCAAAGTTGAAGATGGCTTTAATAGTAAACCACCACTTCAAAGATTTGTTGTATTATTTGCAGGTGTAGCTATGAATTTTATTCTAGCATTTGTTTTGATATTCTCACTTTTAATGGTAAATGGAAAGTCTATTCAAAATACTAATGCAGTTGTAGGGAATATAGCTAAAAGCAGTAATTCAATAGATAAACTATTTCCGAAAGATAAAATAATTGAAATTAATGGGAATAAAATAATGAGATGGGATGAAGTTAGTGAAAATATATCTAAGATATCTCATACACCAGAAAAAGATAAACCATTAAAAGTTTTAGTAGAAAGACAAGGGGAAAAAGTAGAAATAGAAACAATGTTAACTTATAATGATGAAAATAAAAAATATTATTTAGGAATAATACCTGAATTTTCATTTAAAAGATATGGTTTTATTGAAGCTGTAAAAGATTCAACTAGTATATTTAATAAGGTTTTATTAGAAACTTTAAATGGAATACAACAATTGATAACAGGTAAATTAAGAAAAGAAGATATGAGTGGACCTATTGGAATTATAAAAGTTGTAGGTGAAGCTAGCCAAGGTGGAATAGAAGTTTTAGTATGGTTGACTATAATGCTTTCCATAAATATAGGAATATTTAATTTATTACCTTTTCCAGCTTTAGACGGGGGAAGAATTCTTTTTGTTGTTTTAGAGTTAATAGGTATAAAAATAGATAAAAAATTTGAGGAAAAAGTACATGTTGCAGGAATGATAATCTTAATTGGAATGATAATTTTTGCAACAGGAAATGATATTATAAATATAATGGAGAAGTAATTATGATGTTTCAAAGAACTGAGCTATTGCTAGGGAAAGAATGTTTAGAAAAATTAAAAAAATCACATGTAATTGTTTTTGGAATAGGCGGAGTAGGTGGATATGTAGTAGAGGCTTTAACAAGAGTTGGAATACAAGAAATAACAGTTGTAGATTTTGATACGATAGATATTACTAATCTAAATAGACAAATAATAGCTACACAAAAAACAGTTGGAAATTATAAAGTTGATGCAATAAAAGAAAGAATTTTATCAATAAATCCATCAGTTAAGGTAAATACTTACAGAGAATTATTTTCAGAAGAGACATCTACAATATTTTTTAATGATGAGACAAAATATAGTTATGTAGTAGATGCTATAGATTTAGTAAAACATAAGATAAAAATAATAGAGATGTCAAAAGAGAGAAAAATTCCTGTAATATCTTGTATGGGAACAGGAAATAAGCTTAATCCTGAAATGTTTAAAATTTCTGATATTTCAAAAACTTCAGTTTGTCCTCTTGCAAAAGTAATGAGAAAAGAGTTGAAAAAAAGAAGAATAAGTAAGGTAAAAGTACTTTATTCTCAAGAAATTCCAAGAAAACCTATGAATGAAGATGGAAGCAGAGAAAAAAAGGTTAATGTGGGAAGTGTTTCTTTTGTACCTTCAGTAGCGGGATTAATAATAGCTAGTCAAGTAGTTAAAGATATTTGTGAAATAAAATAAAAATATATTTAAAAAATATAAGGAGTTATAAAAATAAAGAAAACTAATTTTCTTTATTTTATAACTCCTTAATTTTTAGTAAGTGGAATTAAATATCAATATCCTTAATACCGTTTACTAAATAATGTGTTAGCTGTTCTAAAACTTTAAATTTATCAGGAATATTTTTTGTAAAAAATAGCTCGATCCCTAAATAGTGTGAGATACCGATTAAAAAATTACTTAGTAATTTTTTTTCTTCATCACTATAAGGTGTATTATCAAAAGACTTAAGATAAAGGCTTTCAACACTATTAAAATATTCTTTTGAAATATGATTTGAAATAAATTCAGCTTCTCTAATTACTTGATATCTGTGTGGTGAATTTTCAAAAAAAGTTATAATTAAAAAAAGATAATTTATATGTTTTTCTAAAAGATTTGTAGAATATTTGCTATTGAAGTCTAGAAAAAAAAGAAAAGAATTTGATAACTGTGTTGTAATCTCTTCCAGAAATTGTTCTTTTTTTTCAAAGTAGTTATAAAAAGTTCCAATAGCTATATTAGAATGTCTTGTAATATCTATAATTTTTACATTATTATACCCTTGTTCTCCAAAAAGCTTTTCTCCGTAGTATAAAAGTTGAGCTTTTTTATTGTTGGGATTAAATGGAATTATTGTATATAATGGCTGATCTTGTAATTTTTCAAAATTTAAAGTTTGATTATTAAAAATACCATTAAGAATAATTTTACTTAGAAAATGGATATTTGGTTTTAAATTAGCCTTTGTATAAGCGACATTTATAAAACGAATACCTGACATTATATAAAGATATTGTATTCCATTAATTGGTTTGTTATAAACTTTTTCGATGGAATTAATATATATTTTTCTTAATTTTTGTTCATACTCAATAAACTTATATTGACCTTCTCTATAAATTTTGATGAGATCAAATTCTTTTTTAGCCATATAAAGATTGATTTCAATAAAGTGTTCTAATCTTTCTTCAACACTGCTTCCTTGAATTTCAGAAAAAGCTTTTTCTAATCTTATGCAAGTTTCTTCTAATAAAAATTTAAAAATCATCTCTTTAGATTTGAAATAGTTATAAATAGTTCCATTTGAAATTTCTGCATCTATACAAATTTGAGACAAAGCCACCTCTTCATAAGGCAACTTAGAAAAAATAGAAATAGATGTATCTATAATTTTATTTAATGTTTGCTGCTTTTTCATTTTATTCCTCTCTTTATATAATTTAAAGCGGTGCTAATGTTCATACATTATAAAGGTATCCATAAAAAAAGTAAAATGAAATATTAAAAAAAATTAAATAAGGGATTAAAATGAATTTATTCCCATTTTTTTTATCATAAAAAAGTTTGGAAAAATGGGTGTTAACATCTATGTTTTGATAAAAAAAACTAGAACAAAGGTTCAAAGTAAGTTATGAGACAGTGTTGTTTTTTGACTAAAAGTTCTTTTTTGAAACCAAAAGAAAAATAAATAGATAAAATATGTAAAAAAAAGATTGAATTTTTTTATTAAATATGGTTTAATACATTAAATAGAATTGGTTCTCAATTTAATTGATAAAAAACTAATAAATAATAAGGGGAAATATATGAGAAGAGTAGAGTTTTTATCTGCAAAAGAAGCGGTTGAGAAAATTTCTTCTGGTGAAAGAATTGCTACAGGAGGTTTTGTAGGGATAGGGGTTCCAGAGACAATTTTAAAAGCTTTAGAAAAAAGATTTTTAGAAACAGGATTGCCCAAGGAGCTAAATTTAATATATGCTGCAGGTCAAGGAGATGGAAAGGAAAAGGGATTAAATCGTTTTGGATACGAAGGAATGGTTGACACTGTAGTTGGAGGTCACTGGGGACTTGCACCTAAATTAGGAAAACTAGCTTTTGAGAATAAAATCAAAGGGTATAATCTTCCTCAAGGAGTAATTTCTCAATTATTTAGAGATATAGCTGCAGGAAAACCAGGTACTATTTCAAAAGTGGGAATGGGAACATTTGTAGATCCAGTAATAGAGGGTGGAAAAGTTAATAGTGTAACAAAAGAAGATATAGTTTCAAAGATTAATATACTTGGAGAAGACTATTTGTTTTTTAAAGGATTCAAAATAGATGTAGCAATTTTAAGAGGAACATCAGCTGATGAATTTGGAAATATAACAATGGAAAAAGAATCTTTAAAACTTGAGGCAGAAGCAATAGCAATGGCAGCAAGAAATTCAGGAGGAAAGGTCTTTGTTCAAGTAGAAAGAAAAATAAAAAGTGGATCAGTAGATCCAAAATTAGTTCAAATTCCAGGAATATTAGTTGATTATGTTGTGATGGCAGAAAGCTTAGAAGATCATATGCAGACATTTGGAACTCAATTTAAAGAAGAGTACGTAACTTCTAATATAATAACTGAGACTAAAAATGATATTATGGAATTAGATGAAAGAAAAATTATAGCTAGAAGATGTGCAATGATATTAAAGAAAGAAGATACTGTATTAAATTATGGAATAGGAATGCCAGAAGGGATAGCAACTGTTTTACAAGAGGAGAAACAAGAAAAATACTTTACTCCAACAGTGGAACCAGGAGCAATAGGTGGAACTCCAGCAGGTGGATTAAGTTTTGGAGCCTCATCAAATCCAGAAGCTGTAATTTCTCAACCGTCACAATTTGATTTTTATGATGGTGGTGGAATAGATGTGGCATTTTTAGGACTAGCACAATGTGATACAGATGGAAATATAAATGTATCAAAATTTGGTCCTAAATTAGCAGGATGTGGAGGATTTATCAATATAACTCAAAATGCAAAAAATGTTATCTTTTGTGGAACATTTACAGCAGGAGGGTTAAAAATAGAAGCTAAAGATGGTAAATTAAATATTTTAACAGAGGGAAAAGTTAAAAAATTTATACCTAATGTAGAGCAAATAACATTTTCAGGTAATTTTGCAAGAGATAATGGAAAATTAATAACTTATGTTACTGAGAGAGCTGTATTTGAACTTAGAAGTGAAGGGTTAACTTTAACAGAGATTGCCCCTGGAGTAGATTTAAATAGAGATATATTAGAGCAGATGGAATTTAGACCATTAATTGCGAATGAATTAAAAATAATGGATACAAAGATATTTAAAGATGAAAAAATGAATTTGGAATTTTAAGGGGTTAAAATTTTAAACAGTTAAACTTTATATTTAATTAAAAAGAAAAAATGGAGGAAAAATGACGTTTGGAGTAATAGGGATTATAGTTTCATTATTTTTATTGATGTATTTGGCATATAGAGGAGTATCTATTCTTCTTTTAGCACCAATTTTAGCTTGTTTTGCAGTTCTTATGGGTGGAATTGGGCAACCAGGAAATGTTCATTTAATGGCAACTTATACTGAAATTTTTATGACAAGTTTAGGTGGATATGTAAGAAATTATTTTCCTATATTCATGCTAGGAGCAGTATTTGGAAAGGTTATGGACGATACAGGATCGGCAAAAGCTATAGCAACTTTTATTTGCCATAAACTAGGAAAAGAGAAAGCGGTAATAGCAATAGCATCGGCTTGTGCAATTTTAACATATGGTGGGGTATCACTGTTTGTTGTTGCTTTTGCAGTTTATCCAGTTGCAGCAGAATTATTCAGAGAAGCAAACATACCGAAAAGATTTGTACCAGCAACAATTGCAATAGGTGCTTTTACCTTTACAATGACAGCTCTTCCAGGAACACCACAAATTCAGAATGCTATTCCAATGGCATACTTTGGAACTGATGTGTATGCAGCTCCAGTATTAGGAATCGTAGCATCATTAATCATGTACTTTGGTGGAATAATTTGGGTTCAAAAAAGAGCAGCATCAGCAATGGCAAAAGGTGAAGGTTATGGAAATCATCCAAATGAAAGATTTGCAAAATTTGATGTTGATAAACTACCGGATATTTCAGTAGCATTACTGCCGATATTTACAGTTTTAGGAGTAAGTTTTGTTCTGTCTAAGTTTATATTTCCATCAATGGATTTATCATATTTAGCAGACTTTAACACAACAGCATCGAAAGTAGTAGGGAACTGGAGTTTAATAATAGCATTAGCATGTTCTATTATAATAGCATTAATTTGTAATTTTAAAAGATTGGAAAGTTGTTTAAAAACTTTAACAGATGGAGTTGCAGGATCATTCTTAGCAATTATGAATACAGCATCAGAAGTTGGATATGGAAATGTAATTTCTGGACTTGCAGCATTTGCTATAGTAAAAGCAGTGATAATGGGAATATCTTCAAATCCAATTGTATCAACAGCAATATCAGTTACAACTCTTGCAGCAATAACAGGATCAGCTTCAGGAGGATTAAGTATAGCTTTAGGAGCTCTTGGTGAAACATATGCAAGAGAAGCAGCAGCAATGGGAATAAATCCACAAGTAATGCATAGAATAGCTTCAGTTGCATGTGGAGCTTTAGATACAATGCCGCATAATGGGGCAGTAATAACACTTCTTGCAGCAACAGGATTAACTCATAGAGAATCATATGGAGATATTGCGATGTGTACAGCGGTTATTCCAGTATTTTCAGCAATAGTTATAATTATTCTTGCAAACTTTGGTGTAGTATAATATAAAAAAATATTAATAGCTTAGCAACTTAAAAATTCTAAGCTATTAATGTCTAACCTTTATAAAATAAATAGATTTAAATAAATTTTAATCATCAGATTATATTTACTTTTAATAAAAAGCAATTAAATAGAGTGAAGTGAAAAAATAAATTTAAAGCAAAAAACAGTTGGAAATAAAGTGTTGTATAACAATAAAAACAGAAAAATAAAAACATAGTGTTGCATATATGATAAAAAAGTAGTAATTTATAATGGTGATATTAAAATATAGTTGATTCTTTAGGAGGTTTTAAAATGAAGTTTGCAGATTTAAAAGTTGGAATGACAGATTCGGTAGTTAAAATTATATCAGGAGAGGATATTGATAAGTTTGCTGATATTAGCTTAGATAGAAATCCTGTTCACTTAGATGAAGAGTATGCAGCTAAAACAATGTTTAAGAAAAGAATTTCTCACGGGATATTAGTAAGTGGTCTGATTTCAGCAGTATTAGGAACTAAATTACCTGGAGAAGGAGCTATTTATATGGGGCAAGAACTTAAGTTCATGGCACCAGTATATATTGGAGATACAATTACAGCAACTGTGGAAATAATTGAATTAGTTCCAGAAAAAAATAGAGTTATTTGTAGTACAATTTGTACAAATCAAGATGGAAAACAAGTTATTGTAGGAAAAGCTACATTATTACAAAAATAAAATCATTAAAAGTTAACATTAAAAATAGATTAAAATTAGGAGGAAAAAATGGATTTTATGTTAAACAAAACTCAGGAGCTATTTAAACAAATGATAACAACATTTGCAGAAAATGAAGTTAAACCTTTAGCTGCTGAGGTAGATGAAGAAGAGAGATTTCCAGTAGAAACTGTTGAAAAAATGGGGAAAGCTGGTATCCTAGGAATTAATATTCCTACACAATACGGTGGAACAGGTGCAGATCAAATAATGTACACGACTGCAGTAGAAGAATTATCTAAAGTTTGTGGAACAACAGGTGTTATTTTATCGGCGCATGCGTCTTTAGGGGTTTCTCCTATATTAGAATTTGGAACTGAAGAGCAAAAACAAAAATATTTACCAAAAATGGCAACAGGGGAATGGCTAGGAGCTTTTGGACTTACAGAAGCTGGAGCAGGAACAGATGCGGCTGGACAACAAACAGTTGCAATTTTAGATGAAACTACAAATGAATGGATCTTAAACGGTTCAAAAATATTTATAACAAATGCAGGATATGCACATGTATATATAGTAATGGCAATGACTGATAAATCTCAAGGATTAAAAGGAATATCAGCATTTATAGTAGAAAAAGATACTCCAGGATTCTCAATCGGAAAAAAAGAGAAAAAATTAGGAATAAGAGGATCAGCAACTTGCGAATTAATATTTGAAGATTGTAGAATTCCAAAAGAAAACCTTTTAGGTGCAGTTGGAAGAGGATTTAAAATTGCTATGATGACTCTTGATGGAGGAAGAATAGGAATTGCAGCTCAAGCTTTAGGAATTGCAGAGGGAGCTTTAGAGGAAACAATTAAATATGTAAGCGAAAGAAAACAATTTGGAAAATCAATTGGAAAATTCCAAAACACTCAATTTCAAATAGCTGATATGTATGCAAAAGTAGAAGCATCTAAGTTACTAGTGTTTAAAGCAGCTTGGAAGAAGCAAAATAAGCAATCATATTCTTTAGAAGCAGCTACAGCTAAATTATTCGCAGCTGAAGCAGCAATGGAAGTTACAACAAAAGCTGTTCAACTTCATGGTGGATATGGATATACAAGAGAATATCCAGTTGAAAGAATGATGAGAGATGCTAAAATAACTGAAATTTATGAAGGAACTTCAGAAGTTCAAAGAATGGTTATTTCTGCAAACATAATGAAATAAAAATAAAAGTAAAAAGAAAAACAACTCGAAGTTATTTAGGAGGATAAATAGATGAACATTGTAGTATGTATAAAACAAGTTCCAGATACAACAGAAATCAGATTAGATCCAGTTACTGGAACATTAATCAGAGATGGAGTACCAAGCATAATAAATCCAGACGATAAAGGTGGATTAGAAGAGGCTTTAAAATTAAAAGAGCAATGTGGAGCTCATGTAACAGTTATCACAATGGGACCACCACAAGCTGATTTAGCTTTAAGAGAAGCTTTAGCTATGGGTGCAGACAGAGCAATTTTATTAACAGATAGAAAATTTGCTGGAGCAGATACTCTTGCAACATCTCATGCATTATCAGCAGCGATCAAAGAGTTAGAATTTGATTTAGTAATAGCTGGAAGACAAGCAATAGATGGAGATACTGCACAAGTAGGTCCTCAAATTGCTGAATTCTTAGGATTACCTCAAGTTTCTTACGCAAAAGAGATTCAATTTGATGGTAAAAATACTTTAAAAGTAAAAAGAGTTATAGAAGATGGATACTACTTATTAGAAGTTCAAACTCCTGCTCTTTTAACTGTATTAGCTGAAGCTAACAAGCCAAGATATATGCATGTTGGTGGAATAGTTCAAGCTTTCAGTAAAGAAGTTGAAATTTGGGATACAACAAAAATAACAGTTGATGAAGCTAAATTAGGATTAAAAGGGTCTCCAACAAAAGTTAAGAAGTCATTTACTAAAGGTGCTAAGCAAGCTGGAAAATTACATGAACCTCAAGATGCTAAAGAAGCTGCAAGATTAATAGTAGACAAATTAAAAGAGAAGTTTATTATTTAAAAATCTAAAGAATAGGGAGAAGAAAACTATGAATTTAAATGATTATAGAGGAGTATTTGTTTTTGCTGAACAAAGAAATGGGAAAATAGAAAACGTTGCATTAGAATTAATAGGAAAGGCAACACAATTAGCTACAACATTAGAGGAGAAAGTAACAGCAATACTTTTAGGAGATAACATATCAGCTTTAGCTACAGAATTAGTTGAAAATGGAGCTGATAGAGTTCTAGTTGTAGATAAGCCAGAGCTTAAAAATTATGATACTGAAGCTTATACACAAGCTATATCAGCTATCATTAATCAATATAAGCCAGAAGTTTTATTAATTGGTGCAACAACAATTGGAAGAGATTTAGGGCCAAGAATTTCTGGAAGAGTAGAAACAGGATTAACAGCAGATTGTACATCTCTAGAAGTTGGAGAAAATAGAGAGCTATTAATGACTAGACCAGCTTTTGGTGGAAATTTAATGGCTACAATTATTTGTCC
>CAMTJB010000020.1 GCA_947072715.1 uncultured Fusobacteriaceae bacterium
AGTGTTCTAAACTAGGGATGGAGAAGAGAAGTGATAGAAAATACTAAAGAAGTTATTATTGTAGCTGATAGTAGCAAATTTGAAAAAGTTTCTTTAGCTAAAATTATTGATTTTGAAAAAATTAATTTTATTATTACCGATTCTGATCTAAATAAAGATATTTTAGATAAGTATTCTAAAAATGGAATTAGAATTATTAATAATTCTAATTTAGAAAAAATATAACAATAAACAGTTCTTTATAAAGAATAAAAATCGTATGATATAAAAACAAAAAGGACATTAGTAGTTCATTAACCATTAACATCCTTTTTGTTTTTATCTTTATTATTTTTTTATAGCTTTTTCTATTTTAGCTACGAATTCTGCATTATTTTTTAATAATTCAGTGGCATCTCCTGTTATTTCTATTGTATTAATAACATCTCCTTGCTTTATAGAGTCTACAACTTTTTGATCTTCTGGAAAAACAACCTCTCCAAATATTGTATGTTTATTGTTTAACCATGATGTTTCTGTATGTGTGATGAAAAATTGAGAACCATTAGTTCTTGGTCCTGCATTAGCCATTGCTAGTATTCCTGCTTTTGAGAACGAATGCCCATTATTAAACTCGTCTTGGAAATTATATCCTGGTCCACCTGCTCCAGTTCCAGTAGGGTCTCCACCTTGAATCATAAAGTCAGCTATAACTCTATGGAATTTAATTCCATCATAATAACCATTTTTAGCTAAAGTTACCATATTTGTAACTGTTATTGGTGCTGCATTTGGAAAGAAATTTATGTTAATATCTCCTCTTGTTGTTTTAATAACTGCACCTATTTTTGAATTTGTCATTGGTACTACCTCCTGATTTTCTATTGTTGTTATTTTTTCCTTTTTAAACATTGCAAAAGGGTCTTGTCCTTTTATCTTTGAAGCTATAACATGGACAATTAATATTATCACAATTAGTATTAAAATGTTAGTTAATTTTTTCATTTTTAAGCACCTCTTTAGTTTTTTCTTTTAACTCATCTTCATGAAGAGTTCCATATATTTCATATTTCCATTCTGAATCTATATTTTTTTGAATTTCAACTTCTTTTTCTTGAAGTTTAACTATTTCAGTATCTAATTTTCTAAATCTTTCTCTTAAAGGATGCAACTTATAAATTATATCTGTCTGTTCTTCCTGTTGAACTGCATTACTTAATTCATGTGTTACCTTATATTCCTCTTTTAATATCTTGTCTGCCTCTTCTAAATATTTTTCTTTTCTACTTTGTATTTCCATTAATTCATGCTCATAGAATTTTTTTACTACCTTAGCTCCTGAAACATCTTTAATTTTTAATTTTTTTCTTATTTCTAATTTTTCTAATATATATTCTTTTGTAAATCCATTTTTCTCCATTATATCATTTAATATCTTTATCAACTGTTCTCTTACATCTTGTGACTCTTCATAATTCTTTTGGAAATCAGGGAGTGTCATTGCAAAATATAACTTTTCATATTTGGGAATAAATTTTTCTTCTAAAAGTTCATAACCAGACAAATCACCTATATCTTTTAATTTTAATATTTTTTCATTTGCTAAAGCAAGTGACTGAAGTATTACTTCCCTTGAAAATCCCTTAAACTCTTCAAAATTCATAAAAATCTCCTATCTTTCCCCATGATATTGGTAGAAGTAACATTTTATTCCACCATTGTATAGCTTTCTATTTTTAGTAGCTTTTTTACCATAAAATTCTTGGAACTCTTCATAAGACGTGATAACATAAACAGACCATTTAGGAAATCTCATTCTCATTAAATCACCCATTAATGTATATAATCTCTGTACCCCTTCTTCATCTGAAAGTCTATCTCCATAAGGTGGGTTTGTAATAACTGCACCTTTTTTATCCATTGCTTCTAATGTTATAAAGTTAGCACAATCAAACTGAATATCATCTTCTACTCCTGCTTTTTCTGCATTTATTTTAGCTATTTCTAAAGTTTCTGAATCTATATCAGAAGCATATATTTTAACTTCTTTTTCATAATCTTCTGCTGACATAGCTGCATCTCTAGTATTTAACCACTCTTCACGAGTTATAATATCCCAATCTTCAGAAGCAAAGTTTCTATTTACACCTGGTGCAATTTTTCTGGCTATCATTGCAGCTTCAATTGCTATAGTTCCCGTTCCACACATTGGATCTAACATAGGTAGTGCTCCACCTCTCCAATTGGCAAGATAAACCATAGCAGCAGCCATCGTTTCTTTTATTGGAGCTTCATTATGAAGGTATCTATAACCTCTTTTGTGAAGTGCTTCTCCACTTGTATCTATACTTATTACAAAATTATCTTTTAACCCTTGAATTTTTATTGCATATTTTGCTCCTCTTTCTGAAAATACAATATTTCCAGGATAAGCAGTTTTAAGTCTTTCAACCATAGCTTTTTTTGCTATTTTTTGAATATCTGATTTAGAAAATAATTTACAATCCACAGCACTTACCCAACTAATTGGAAAACAACCATTTTCTGGTATAACATCTTCCCATGGAATAGACATAACATTTTGAAACATCTCTTCAAAACTTCTAGCCTTAAATTCCTTCATTTTTATATAAACTCTGTCTGCACATCTCAAATTTATATTCGCCTTTGGTATATCTAAATAAGTTCCATCAAATTCAACCCTTCCATTAAAAGTTTGAACGTTTTCAAAACCTAGGTTTTTACATTCATCTTTAACTATTCCTTCAATTCCCATTGATGCTGATGCTATTAATGTGATTTTTTTCATCTTAAAGTTTTCCTCCACTTGTTATATCTAAATATTTTCTATTTAAATATTTTTTTACTCATATATAACTTAATATTATATTATTTATCTTTATAGTCCCTATATTATACTTCATATATATTAAAAAAACTAGAATTTTGTTTTCTTATACCTTTATTTTTATAAATCACTATAGATATTACAAAAAATGGATAAATTTAAACTTAATCAATTTCATCCATTTTTTATAGTTTATTTTTATAAATAATTTTAAGTTTACCCTATATACTCACCGCTGGCTACTTTTATTGCTGGTCCGGTCATATAAATATTTTCTTTTAGTTCTATCTTTAAATTACCTAATTTATGCATTACTATTACTTCACTGTTTAAAACTCCTAATCTTTCTCCAACTACAACAGCAGCACATGACCCTGTTCCACAAGCTAGTGTTAATCCTACCCCTCGCTCATAAGTTTTTATTTTTATATTTTTTCGATCTATTATCTCTGCAAAATTAATACTAGCTTCTTCTGGAAAAATATTTATATCGTTAAATAATGGTCCAAGTTTTATTGCTAATTCATCACTTACATTTTCAACAAAAACTACCACATGAGTTGTCCCTGTATTAAGTGCTGAAAATCTATATTCTTTATTTTCTATCACTTTAATTATATCGTATATTTCTTCTTTTGTGCTTATAGGGACATCTTTAGGTATAAAACTTGCATTCCCCATATTTACAATACTAAAAAAACCATCATTGCTTTCATATACAGAAATTTCTTTTATTCCTGAACCTGTATAAACTAAAAAGTTATCCTCTTTCACTAATCTATGATTTTTTAAAAAATACGAAAAACATCTAATTCCATTCCCACACATAGTATCTTCAGTTCCGTCAGAATTATAAAACTTCATCCATGGATTACCATCTTTTTCACTTGATATTATTAATCCATCTGCTCCTATACCAGTTTTTCTTTCACAGATTTTTAGTGCTAATTGATTGTAGTTTCTCCCTAAAACTTCCTTCTCATTCATTATTATGAAATCATTCCCTAACCCATGGTACTTTTCAAATTTCATTAAACACCACCCCTTAATTTAATTTATATATAATCAACTACTTCTCTAATAGTTTCTTCCATAAACTCCCCTTTTAAATATCTCATTTTAATATCTTTAAAAACTTGTTCTTTAACTTTTTTATTTCTTTCTATAAATAGCCCTAATACTTGAAATTTTTCATTCATAACTACTATAGTTGGTATTTTAAAATCATATATCCCTAATATAGATTTTAAATATTTTTCTCCTCTTCCTTTTGTTATTATTTTTATATCAAAATTTGAGTTTAATTCAACTATTTTTTTTACTGTTGTAATATTTAGTTGAACATCAGGACACCACATTTCTCCCACTGCTAAAAAATTAATTTTTTTAGTTGATTTAGAAATTTTTTCTTCCAATTCATAAGGGATTGAAACTCTTGAATAATTTTTTACGATTCTATCTCTTTCACTTCTAAATCCTGTTCCCACAAAGGTTTCAAAATTTATCCCTACATTGAATAGTTCTTCCAATGTTACCATTGCTAAATTCTTTTCATAACATAAAAAAGAATCTTTATTTGTATCAAAATTTACTTCTCCCACCATGGTATAACCACACTTTTTAAAAAGAATATTCATATTAGTATTTTTTATATTGGTATCTGACTTTAAAGAAAAAATTCCATTCTCTATGGCAAATTTATCAGCAAAATAAAGCAGTTCTGCTCCTACTCCTTTTCGCCTTGCCCCTAGCTTTATAGCCATTCTATGAACAACAACACTCTTGTGTTCTTTTGTACTCCACTCTAATTCACCATATTCCTTAGCTTCTTCTGTATTTATACATATAAATCCTAAAATTTCATTTTTTATCTCTTTAACATAAAGTGTTTCATCTTTTATATCTTTAATAAAATCATTTCTTTTTGGATAGTCTTCATTCCATTGAATATTATTATTTTTATTCATTTCAATAACAGTTTCAGTAACTATTGACATTATCATATCTAGTTCATCTATTGTAGCCTTTCTTATCATAAAATTCTCCTTTTACCAATTTTAATTTCAATAGAATACATAATATTATATTTTTTAATATTCTATAACAAATAAGGTTTTATGTCTATGAAAATTTTTTATAATAACACATTACAAGTAATACATATCTCACTTGTTAATTCTTGACATACAGTAGTTTTATAGTATAATTAAGTATAATAACTAACACTTAACAATTCATTATCTAAAAACACCATATTATTATAATTAATAATTAAATAAAGGGGGCTATTACAAATGAATAAATATGACGTAATTGTTTTAGGTGGTGGTGCTACCGGATTAACTGTTTCAATTGGGTGTGCTAAGGGTGGTAAAAAAGTTTTATTAATAGATAATAAAAGACTTGGCGGAGAATGCACATGGAGTGGTTGTGTTCCATCTAAAAGTTTTATTAACTTATCCAAACAATTAGATGAAAACTCAGTTAATAAAAATGATATTTTTTCCAAGGTTAATCAAAAAATCTTTGAGGTTTCAGGTCATGAAAGCATAAAAGAAATGAATAAATTAGGAATTGATGTATTAATTGGAGAAGTTAGTTTTTCAGGTGTTAAAGAACTTATCTTCAATAATAATCATTATTCTGCAGAAAATATAGTTATCTGTACTGGTAGTTCCCCTTCTATTCCTAATATCAAAGGGCTCAATAATATTCAATACCTTACTAACGAGAATTTTTTTATACAAGAAAAACTTCCAGACTCAATAGTTTTCATAGGGGGGGGAGTTATCTCTATTGAGCTTTCATTACCCCTGGCAAGATTAGGTGTTAAAGTTTCAATTTTAGAACAATCTCCTATTTTTTTACCTCTAGAAGACACTGTTTATAGTGAAGCAATCTTGAAATCTCTTATGGAAAATAATATTTCTATTTTTTTAGGATGTGATATTCTTGAAATTGAAAATAATGAAAATCTTTCCAGAGTAAATTTTACTCAAAATCAAATAAATAAAAGTATAGATACAGAAAAAATTTTTCTATCCACAGGTAGAAAATCCAATTTAGATAATCTTAATTTAGAAAAAACTTGTCTTTCTCCTGTAAAAGGAAAAATAGAAGTTAATAAATTTTTAGAAACTCCTATAAAAAAAATATTTGTTGGAGGTGATGTTTTAGGGCCTTATAGATTTTCACATATAGCAGGATATCATGGTGAGACCATAGTTAGGAATATTCTTTTCCCGTATGTAAAAAAATCAATAAACTATAATTCAGTTCCTTTTGTAGTTTTTTCAGACCCAGAATATTCAAGATTAGGTATGACTGAAAAAGAAGCTAAATTAAAATATGGAGAGAAATTAAAAATATATAAATTAACAACCAACGAAAGATCAATAATTCAACTAGAAAATAGTTTTATTTTAGAAATTTTCTGCTATAATAATAATATAGTCGGTGCAACTTGTTTAGGACAACGTGCAGGAGAGATAATAAACATTCTTCAAACATTAAGTTGCTTAAATATCCCCTTCTATAAATATTTTTATACTTTACAAGCATATCCTACATATGGAGATATGCTGAGAAAACTGTCTAAAGTGGCTTATTTAGATTATATTAATTCTTTCTTCATAGTCAAACTTATTCAGACTATTAGAAGAAAAATTTTTAAAAATTAGCCTACTTTAAATTTATCTATTTTTTAATTGAACAAAAGGAAGAAAATGAATCAAAATGTAAAATGGAATAATTTCTCTCTTGGAAAATGGAGAGAAGCTGTAGATGTTAGACACTTTATCCAAGAAAATTATACTGAGTATAGAGGTGATGATAAATTTTTAACACCATCTACTGAAAAAACTATGTTAGTTTGGAAAAAATTAACAGAACTCTTTGTAATTGAAAAAGAAAAAGGTATTTTAGAGGGAGAGACAAAACTTCCTCAAAGTATAACTACTTATGGTCCAGGTTATATTGATCAAGATAATGAAGTCATAGTTGGACTTCAAACAGATAAACCTCTTAAAAGAGGAATATACCCTAAAGGTGGACTTAGAACTGTTGAGAATGCACTTCATGCTTATGGTTATGAGATTGATCCTTTAACTAAAGAAATTTTTTCTAAATATAGAAAAACACATAATGATGGAGTATTCTCTGTTTATACAGATGAAATGAAAAAAGCTAGAAGTTCTGGAATTATTACTGGATTACCAGATGCATATGGTAGAGGTAGAATTATAGGAGATTATAGAAGAGTTGCTCTCTATGGAACTACTTTCTTAATTGAAGATAAAAAACAACAGATTATCACAAAAGATTTTTGTGAAATAACAGATGAAGTAATAAGAGTTAGAGAAGAACTTTCTGAACAATTAAAATCTTTACATGAATTTGAAAAAATGTGTTTATCTTATGGATTTGACGTAAAAGAACCTGCAGCTAATGCTAAAGAAGCAGTTCAATTTTTATACTTTGCTTATCTTGCAGCTACTAAAGACCAAGATGGTGCTGCAATGTCCATTGGTAGAGTTTCAACTTTCTTAGATATTTATATTGAAAGAGATTTAAAAAAAGGATTAATCACAGAAACAGAAGCGCAAGAATTAATTGATCAGCTAGTTATAAAACTTAGAATAATAAGATTTTTAAGATCTCCTGACTACAATACACTTTTCTCTGGAGACCCTACTTGGGTAACTGAGTCTATTGGTGGAATGGGTACTGATGGAAGATCTCTTGTTACAAAAAGTTCATTTAGAATCTTACACACACTATATAATTTAGGTCCTGCACCTGAGCCAAATTTAACTGTATTATGGTCTAAAAATCTACCTACAGATTTTAAAAATTTCTGTTCTAAAGTTTCAATAGATACTTCATCTATCCAATATGAAAACGACGACCTAATGAGACCACAATATGGAGATGACTATGGGATTGCTTGTTGTGTATCTCCTATGAAAATAGGAAAAGGTATGCAGTTCTTTGGAGCTCGTGTAAATCTTCCTAAAGCACTTTTATATGCTATTAATGGTGGAAAAGATGAAAAATCAGGAAAGCAAGTTGCTCCTGAATATGAATCTATAACATCTGATATCTTAAATTATGACGAAGTTTATGAAAAATTTGATACGGTTATGAAATGGCTATCTGGAGTATATGTAAATTCTTTAAAAATGATTCATTACATGCACGATAAATATTCTTATGAAAGTTTTGAAATGGCTCTTCATGACTTAGATATAGATAGAACTCAAGCTACTGGAATTGCAGGAATTTCAATTGTTGTAGATTCATTAATCGCTATTAAAAATGCTAAAGTTAAAGTAATAAGAGATGAAAATGGACTAGCTACTGACTATGAAATTGATGGAACTTATGTCCCTTTTGGAAATAATAACGAAGAAACTGATGAACTTGCAGTTAAATTAGTTAAAAGATTTATGCAACATATAAGAAGTCATACAACTTATAGAGATTCTAGAGCTACTCAATCTCTACTTACTATAACATCAAATGTTGTATATGGTAAAAAAACTGGAAATACTCCTTGTGGAAGAAGAGCAGGAAGTCCTTTCTCTCCAGGAGCAAATCCAATGAATGGAAGAGATACAAAAGGTGCATTAGCTTCTCTTCTATCTGTTGCTAAGCTTCCATTTGAAGATTCTAATGATGGTATTTCATATACTTTTGCTATATCTCCAGGAACTCTTGGTAAAACAGTTGAAGGTAGAATTACTAATTTAACAGCTTTATTAGATGGTTATTTTACCCCTAACGGTGGGCAACATTTAAATGTCAATGTGTTTGATAGAGAATTATTAGAAGACGCTATGAAAAATCCTGAAAATTATCCACAACTTACAATCAGAGTTTCTGGTTATGCAGTTAACTTTACTAAACTAACTACTGAACAACAATTAGATGTTCTTTCTAGAACTATTAGTAGTAGAATATAAGGAGCTATCATGTCTAAAACTATAAAAGGATTTATACAAAGTGTTGAAACTTTTGGAACTGTAGATGGACCTGGAGTTAGATATATTATTTTTCTTCAAGGTTGTCCTTTGAGATGTGAGTATTGTCATAATCCTGAAACTTGGAAACCAGACAATTATAACTCTATTTTAACAGCTCCTGAAGTTTTTGAGGATTTTATGAAGTATAAAGATTTTTATGGAGAAAATGGTGGTATAACTGTATCTGGTGGGGAACCATTAGGTCAAGCTAAATTTATCGCTGAACTTTTTAAAATTTGTAAAGATAATAATATCCACACTACTTTAGATACTTCGGGATTTTTTCTCAATGACGATATTAAATTATTATTAAAATACACTGACCTAGTTTTAATGGATATAAAATCCTTAAATAGTGATGTATATAAAAAATTAACAACTAAAGATATAGATAATTCATTAATTTTTCTAAACTATTTAAATAGTATAGAAAAAGATACTTGGGTTCGACAGGTTATAGTTCCTGAAATTACTGATGATATAGAAGAAGTAAAAAAATTAGTTCAACTATGCTCTAGCATGAACAACATAAAGAAAGTAGAATTACTTCCTTTTCATAAACTTGCTAGAGAAAAATATAAATCCTTAGGAATCTTTAACCCTATGGAGAATGTTGAACCTCCATCAAAAGAAAGTATGATTATACTTAAATCTATTGTTGAAGAGGTTTACCAATAATTTTGTAGATGAGGTGATAAAAATTATTATTCAAATTTTTGGTAAAAAAAATTGTAATCTAAGTAAAAAAGCTGAAAGGTTTTTTAAAGAAAGAAATATTAAAACTCAATTTATAAATATATTAGAAAAACTACCTTCTAAAGGTGAACTTTCTATTATTACTAATAAAATTCCAATTGAAGAACTTGTGGATATAGAAGGTAGTGAGTACAAAAAAAGAAATCTAAAATATATGGTTTATGATACTGAAGAACTTCTTTTTGAAAACCCTATACTCTTTAAAACTCCCATTGTAAGAAATAATAACATTATTACATTGGGATACTGTCCTGATATTTGGAAAACATTTATAAATTCTTAAAAAATTAGTGGCTCTATCATTTAAATAATGTTAGAGCCACTTTTTTTTATTTTATTTTATTTCTAT
>CAMTJB010000021.1 GCA_947072715.1 uncultured Fusobacteriaceae bacterium
ATATTGATCCAAATCTAACTCTTTCAACACCTTTTACCTCTAATATTTTTTTAACTAATTTTTCTAAAGTCGTCTTTTCTTCTAAATCATATCCATAGTCACCAATATTTATTCCAATTAAAATAATTTCTCTATAACCTTGTTTAACAATTTTTTCTATTTCATCTATTATATTTTCTGATTTTCTTGAACGACTTTTCCCTCTAGCAAAAGGTATTTTACAGTATGAACAAAAACTATTGCACCCATCTTGAATTTTTATGTATGCTCTAGACATCTCTCTTAAAGTTGCAATTTCGTACTCTTCATATTCATTCTGAGAAAAAATACTCTCTCTCGTTAAAATATCAACTTCTGTTTTTTCGTCAAGATTTTTAACTAAATTAACTATAGCTTGTTTATCTTTGTTTCCAACTATATAATCAATCTCTTCAATATTCTCCAACTCTTTAGAATTTGTCTCTGCATAACATCCAGTCAAAATAACTATAGCTTCTGGATTATTTTTTTTTGATCTTCTTAACATATTTCTTGTTTTTTTATCTGCTATGCTTGTTACAGTACAAGAATTTATTATATAAATATCTGCTCTATCTTCAAAAGGTACTTCCATATACCCTAAATTTCCTAATTGATTTTTTATACTCTCTGTTTCATATTGATTCACCTTACAACCTAAAGTATGAAAGGCTACTCTTTTATTCAAACTCATTAACTAATACCCCTCCTACAACAATAGCTGCTGTTTCTGCTCTCAGTATTCTATTTCCCAAAGTAACTATTCTACACTTTTTTTCTTTTAAAAATTCTATTTCATTTTTTTCAAATCCACCTTCAGGTCCTATTATATACAATATTTTTTTAGGTTTCTCTTGTAAGTTTTTCAATAAATTTTTCAAATTATTTTCTCTAGCTTCTTCATAAGGAACTATTACTAAGTCATATTCTTCCAATTTTAAATTTGTTAAAGAAACTGGTTCAGGTATATTTACGAATTTTACCCCTTGACACTGCTTTAGTGATTCTTTTGAAATAAGATCCCATTTATCTTTTTTTTCATTAAGTTTTACAACACATCTTTTACTAAAATACGGTATTATTCCATCAATTCCTATCTCTGTAAGCTTTTGAATAGCTAAATTCATTTTATCATTTTTTAACATTCCCATAGCAATATCTACCTGTGTTTCTTTAGAAAAAGAATCTTCTCTTTTCTCTAAAATTTCACAAACTATCTCTTTTTTTTCAACTTCAATTATATTAAGTATATATTCAAATTCTCCATCAACAGCTCTTATTTTTTCATTTATCTTAACCCTAAAAGCATTTTTAAGATGGTTTACATCATTCTTATCTTTAATTATTACCAGTTTTTCTTTAATTTCATTATCATTTTCATTATCTACAATAACACTTATCAATATTAATCACCTATTCTATTATTTGATTATTTTTTACTAAATCTTCTAAAGTTGTATTTTCTAATATCTTAGTCATAGCTGCATCTAATTGACCCCAAATACATCCACCTTTACAATCTTGTTCTTCACAACAATTATCATTTTGACCATTATTTTCATTACAATCTATAACCTTTTCATCTTCATCTAAAATTCTATATAAATCATGGAGAGTTATGTCTTTAGGATCTTTTAATAACTTATATCCCCCTGTTGGACCTCTCTTCCCCTCAATTATCTTTTCATTCTTTAATTTAAAGAGAATCTGCTCTAAATACTGCACTGATATACTCTCTGCTTCTGATATTTCCTTTATTCTAACTAATTTTCCCTCTTTACTTTTTTCAACTATATATTTTAACGCCTTTATTCCATACCTAACCTTTGTGCTTACTTTCACTATTCCACCTCTTTTTTATTACTAAACTGCTCCATGGCCTTTTCTGTAACGACCCTGCCCCTATTTGTTCTTTTTATAAAACCAATTTTTACTAGGTGTGGTTCATAAACCTCTTCAATCGTTCTTCTATCTTCACCTAGCAACAGAGCTAAACTTTCAATTCCCACTGGTCCCCCATTATAATTGTTTATAATAGCCTCTATTATCTCTCTGTCTAATTCGTCTAATCCAGACTTATCAATACCTAATATATCTAAAGCTTCCAGAGATAATTTTTTTTCAATTTTCCCATTTCCTCTTATATCACAATAGTCTCTTACTCTTTTTAAAAGTCTATTTGCTATTCTCGGAGTTCCTCTTGACCTTAAAGATATTTCTATAGCTGCTTCATCTTCTATTTCACTTCCAAGTATACGTGCTCCTCTTTTTATGATACCCACTATTTCTTCTTCGGTATAGTATTTCATTTTATGAGTAACTCCAAAACGATCCCGTAGAGGGGCACTCAATAATCCCGCTTTAGTTGTTGCTCCAATTAATGTGAAATTAGGAAGTTCTATTCTAATAGATCTTGCTGAGGGACCTTTTCCTATTATTATATCTAACTCTCCGTCTTCCATGGCAGGATAAAGTATCTCTTCCACAGAAGTGTTTAATCTATGAATTTCATCAATAAATAAAATATCATTTTCCTCTAAAGATGTGAGTATTGCTGCTAAATCTCCAGCTTTATCTATAACTGGTCCTGAAGTTATTTTTAAGCTTGAGCCCATTTCAGTAGCTATTACTCCTGCCAAAGTAGTTTTTCCAAGTCCTGGTGGTCCATAAAGTAATATATGATCAATGGCTACTCCTCTTTTTTTAGCAGCCTCAATATAAATACTCATTTTGTCCTTTAAGCTTTCTTGCCCAACATATTCTTTTAAGGTTTTAGGTCTTAAAGTTTTTTGAATATCTAATTCATTATCCATCTCTTCAGGCATTACAACTCTATTTGGCATTTTATACTCCTATTTCATCATTTTTATATTATCATATAAAAAAGCTTATTGCTGCTTGAAATGCACCAATAACTCCTCCTAATACTGCTCCTATAATTTCTATATGTTTAAATTCTGTTTTAGCTAAAGAAAAAGTTATCTCTTCTAGCTTTTCCAAAGAAAATGAATCTACATTTTTTACTATTATAGACTCGAAATCAACTTCCTCTTCTAATACAGTAAATAGCTCTTCAATCACTGCTTCTTTATTACTTAAAACAATATTCTTTATTCCTGAAGTTATTTTTTCCTCTACAGAGCTACTCATAAACATAGCTGCCATTGGAAATATTTTTATAATTTCATCTTTTACTTTCCCTTTTAACAGTCCATCTATTATTGTCTCTAGATGCAGTCCCAACTTTTCCTTATCTAAAGAACCTGTTATATCCTTCATAGAGATAACATCTGATTTTATTGCTTCTGCGATTCTCACTCCAATTTCATGTTTTCTTTTTGGAATTACACCTTGTATCTTAAAAAAACCTAAATTTATCTCTTTATATGGTCTGAATAACATTTTTATAGCAACATAATTTGTAATCCATCCTATTAAAACACCTATTAATATAATAATCACTATCTTTAATCCCATAACTTTCTTACTCCTTATTTTTTTACTAATCTAGTAAAGATTTTACCATATTTTTTAGTATTTTTCAATTAAAAATGGAGAAGTATGTTTATCTTCTCCATTTTACTTTTTAATTATTCAGATTAATTATTCAGAAACAGAAGTAGAATATTTTTCTATTAATTCTCTCTCTTCATTTTTCTCAGAATCTATTTCTATTTTTTTAATAGATAACTTTATTTTTTTCTTTTCTTTATCCATTTCAACTATTTCAGCTTTTACTTTATCTCCAACTTTAAACTTATCTTTTAAGCTCTTTAAGTTTTCTTTTGAAGCTAATTGAAGAGGTATAAATCCGTCTACACCATTTTCGATTGTTATGAACATTCCTGAATCTATAATTGTTTTAATAGCTCTTTCAATTTGATCTCCAACTTTATAGTTTTCTAATGTCTTTTCCCAAGGAGATTTTCTTAAAGCCTTTAAACTTCCCTTTAATTTTCTTTCTTGTGCATCTAATTCTACAACTAAATATTCAACTGTATCTCCAACTTTAGTTGAAACTCCCTCTTCTCCTATCCAATTTAAATCAGATTGGTGAATGAAAGTTGTTACACCATCTTCATCTTCAACGAAGATTCCAAAGTTTTTAACATCTACAACTTTACCAGTTAATTTTGTTCCTACTTTAAATTTCTCTTCAGCATTACTCCATGGATCTTGTGATAACTGCTTAATTCCTAATTTTATTTTTTTAGTTTTTGCATCCATATCCATTAATTTAACTTTTACTACATCATTTTCTTTTACAAAATCACCAACATTGATTTTTTTAGTATTCCATGTAAAATCTGAAACGTGAACTAAACCTTCAACACCTGGAACAACTTCTACAAAAATACCGTAAGGTACAACTCTTGTTACTCTTCCTTCAATTAAATCACCTATTTTTTGTGTTTCAACTAAAGTATTCCAAGGGTTTACACTTAATTCTTTTATAGATAATTTAAGTTGCTTCTTCTCTGTATCTACTCCTAAAACTTTAGTTTCAACAACTTCTCCTATTTTATACATTTCAGAGATGTTTTGAACTTTATTCCAAGAAATTTCAGAAATATGAACAAACCCTCTTAAGTTTCCGAATTTTAAGCTAATTCCAAATTCTAAGATATCAACTATAGTTGCTTTTACAACATCTCCAACAGATACTTTTCCTAACTCTTCAATTATCTCTTTCATTACTACATCTTTTCTAGAGAAAATGATTTTTCTTCCTTTTTTATCAACTTTTATGTCTTTTATTACAACATCAATATTTGTATTTGTTACATCTGCATCTAATTTGCTAGAAATTTCAGAAAGTGAATTTGGTAAAAATCCTTGTTGCTTCATGAACTCTAATATGTATCCACCGTTTATTTTCTTTAATATTTTACAAGTTATAATCTCTCCATTTTCAAAAGCTTTATCTAAGAATTTATTTCCTTCTTCCATCTCTACTTTCTTTCTAGATCCGATTAAGAACTCACCCTCGTCAGATTCTCCAATTAAAATTATTTCAACTTCATCTCCAACTGTAAATCCATCTAATTCATCTATTCTTACTCTTATTGCTGTTGGTTGTCCTATTGCATCTATATACGCAAAGTTTCTATCTTCTTGCGCTATCTTACCTACAATCTTCACCTTTTGTTTATCATTATCATCCATCGGGAAATAGTCATTTAACATTTCCTCAAATGACATTCCCTCAAACTCGTTATACTCCTTGTTAGCCATTTATTTTTAGCCCCCTTATTTTATTTTCTATTTTTATTATAACTTCTTCTGGTGTTGATGCTCCAGCGCTAATTCCTACTGTGGCAATTTTTTTAAACCAATTTATATCCAACTCTTCTTCAGAGTTAATTAACTGTGTGTTATTATTATATTTTTTAGCTATTTCATAAAGTTTTTTAGTGTTAGAACTATTTTTTCCACCAACAATTAAAACAAAATCTACTTTTTTAGCCAACTCTTCCACTGCCTCTTGTCTTTCTTGAGTTGCACTACATATCTTGTTATATATATTAACATTCAACTTTCTATTTTCCAAGTAATTTTTTATCTCTTTTATTTTATCTTTATTTAATGTCGTTTGAGTTAACAACGAATATTCTGTACCAACATTTAAGCTATCTTCTTTACTTTGTAGCTCTGTCATGCCCTCAAACACAGATACATTTTTTCCAAAAGACAATATACCTTTAACTTCTGGATGTTCCTTATCACCTATAAATATAATTTTTTTTTGGTCATTTTCTAATTTAACTAATTTTTCTCTAATATCTTTTACAAATATGCAAGTAGCATCTTTTACCTTAACTTTTCTTTTTTCTAAAATTTCATAAATCTCTTTTGTAGTTCCATGAGCCCTTATTACAACAATATCCCCTTCTTCTAAAGAATCACTCCCTGCTATAAGATCCCTCTCTTCTAACATTCTTAATCCAAGTTCTTTCATAGCTTCTACTACATGTTCATTATGAACCAGCATACCTAAAATATAGACTTTTTTTCCCTCTTTTATTTCATCAGCCACTTCTATACATCTATTAATGGCCTCTTTAACTCCAAAGCAAAATCCCATTTTTTTAGCTCTTATTATTTCCAAACTTAATTACTCCTCGTTGAATTTTTTAATTTCTATTAAGTCTCTTAAAGATTCTAACATGTCATCTTCATCTGGTCCATCTATTTCTAAAGTTAATATTCTTCCTTGCTCTGCTGCGAGAAGCATAAGACCCATTATACTTTTTCCATTTATCTCTTCATCATCACATTTTACAACTACTTCTGACTCAAATTTTGCAGCAGTTTGAACAAAAAGAGATGCAGGACGTGCATGTAAACCAGCTTTATTTTTTATTTCCACTTGTGCTACTTTCATTTTTCTTCCACCCTATTTTTAATTTTTTAATTATGACCTTGTTAATTTATTAATTTCAAGCTTTTTAATTATAACTCAATTTCATTATTTTTTAAATACACATTTAAAATATTTTTTACCTCTTCTGAATTTTCCACATTTAAAACACCTTCTTTTATATCTTTTAAATTGAAAAACTCCACTTCTCTTATTAAAGATTTTATTACTTTTATAGAATTACTAACCATACTAAACTCTTTTATTCCTAAACTTAAAAGAGCTAAACATGCTAATTTATCACCTGCAACCTCTCCACAAACACAAACAGATCTATCATATTTTTTTGCTGCTTCTACAACATAATTTATTATCTTTAATACTGACGGCTCATAAAAGTCATATAATTCTACTAAATTTTCAGATAGTCTATCAGTTGCTAGAACATACTGAGTCAAATCATTTGTTCCTATACTGAAAAAATCTACATGCTTTGCCATCTGTTCAGCCATTAATGCTGCTGAAGGAACTTCTATCATAATCCCCTGCTTTATCTCTTTATTATACTCTATACCTTCTCTATCCAACTCTTCTTTACACTCTTGTACAATTTTTTTTATTTCAATTATTTCTTTGCAATTAGTTATCATAGGGTACATTATTTTTATTTGAGAATTTTTACTAGATGATTTTAAAATTGCTCTTATCTGTGTTTTAAATATTTTTTTATGTTTTAAACTATATCTAATTCCCCTTACCCCTAAAAACGGATTATCTTCTTCAGCCATTTCAAAATAAGGTAAAGTTTTATCTGCTCCAATATCTAAAGTCCTTATAACTATCTCTTTATTTCCAATTTTATCATTAAGAGCTTCATATTCTATTACCTGTTCATCTTCTGTAGGGAATTTTTTAGATTCCATATACATTAACTCTGTTCTATATAATCCAACTCCATCAATAAAACTTTTATACTTTTCACTTACCTCTTTGCTACTTCCAACATTTATTTTAAGTTCTATTCTAACATTATCCTTTGTTACCGCTTCTAAATTTTCAATTTCAGCAAGTGCTCTCTCTTTTGCTTTTTTTATTTCACATAATTTCTGGTATTGTTCAATCTCTTCTTGAGTCGGATCTATTATTAATTTTTCAAAACCTTTTCTTGAATCTAAAATAACAACATTTAGTTTATATTCATTTTCAAAGACTCCTTCAACTCCCATTAAAGTTGGTATATTTAAACTTTTTGCTAAAATAGCAACATGAGAAGTAGTTCCGCCGTATTCAAACACTAGCCCATTTATATGAACTCCTGCTTCAACAGCTTTTAAAAGTTGTGAAGGTAATATCTCTTTAGCAAAAATTATCTTATAATCTAATTTTTCTCTTCTTAAATCTTTTTCTATTAAATTAAGTATAATTCTTTCAGATATATCTTTTATATCAATAGCTCTTTGTGCATACAATGGATCTTTTATCTTATTAAACAACTGAATATATTTTTCTGAAACCTCTTTTACTACATATTCTGAATTTATAGCTTCTTTTTTTATCTTATTTTCTACATCTTTTATAAACATAGGGTCATCTAACATCATTATATGGGCTGTTAATATCTCTAACTCATTTGGAGTTACTCTAGATTTCAATTTCCCTTTCAATTCTTTTATCTCTGACTTCGATTTTTCTACTGCACCCCTCCATTTCTCTAACTCTTTTGGAACATCAGAAAAATTTAGCTGGACTTTCTCTACAATAACATCATTTTTTTTATAAAGAAAAGCTTGACTAATTACAACACCTTCACAAGCACTTTTACCACTTTTTCTGAAACTCATGTCTTATTTCCTCCCATTTTGTAAAAAGTATTGACATTTTTATCTTGATATTTTATAATTGCCTTGTAATATTATATCATATTTTTATTTATTATGGGGGGAAAAATGGAACAAAAATTAGAAAAAAAGAGTTTACTTAGTAAATTTTTAAATGTTGTTGAAATTGGTGGAAACGCCCTTCCACATCCGGTTACATTATTTACAATCTTTGCTTTAATAATAATTATACTCTCTGGTATTTTTGGAGGAACTAGTGTTTCATATATCAAACAGGGAAAAGAGGTTTCTGTAACTGCAAGATCTCTTATGAACGCAGAAGGAATTAGATTTATATTTAATTCAATGGTTAAAAACTTTACAGGATTTGCTCCACTTGGAACAGTTCTTGTTGCTCTTCTTGGAGTTGGAGTTTGTGAAGGAACTGGACTTATGTCAACAGTTATCAAAAACACTGTAAACAACACACCTAAAAAGGCATTAACAGCTGTATTAGTTTTTGCTGGTATTATGTCTAATATTGCTTCTGATGCTGGTTATGTTGTTTTGATTCCACTTGGAGCTATTATTTTCTTATCAGTTGGTAGACATCCTATTGCAGGACTTGCCGCTACTTTCGCAGGGGTTTCTGGAGGATTCTCAGCTAACTTATTAATCGGTACTTTAGATCCACTTTTAGGAGGAATTTCTACTGAAGCGGCTAGACTAATTGATCCTAATTATACTGTATTACCTACAGCTAACTGGTACTTTATGGCTGCATCAACTTTCTTCATTACTATAGTGGGTACTTTAGTAACTGAAAAAATTGTTATACCAAGACTTGGCGAGTATAAAGGTGAAGAAAAAGCTGATTTACATGGCTTAACAGATTTAGAAAAGAAAGGATTAAGAATCGCTGGAATTTCAACATTTATTTATCTAGCACTTATGTGTTACTTAACTGTTCCTGCTAATGCAGTTTTAAGAGAAGGTGGAACTTTAAATAACTTTATGCATTCTGGATTAGTTCCTGCACTTATGTTCTTCTTCTTAATACCTGGTATTACTTATGGAATAGCTGCAAAAACTATTAAAAGTGAAAAAGAAGTTTGCGCTATGATGGGAAAAGCAATGTCGTCTATGGGCGGATATTTAGTTCTTGCATTTGCTGCTTCACAATTTATTGCATACTTTGGATACTCTAACTTAGGAACAATTTTAGCAGTTGAAGGAGCTTTAGGATTACAGACAATTGGATTTACAGGTTTACCTTTACTAATTGCTTTCATATTCCTTGCTGCTATTATCAATTTATTCATGGGATCAGCTTCTGCTAAATGGGCTATCATGGCTCCAGTATTTATCCCAATGTTAATGCAATTAGGATATTCACCTGAG
>CAMTJB010000022.1 GCA_947072715.1 uncultured Fusobacteriaceae bacterium
TTACGAAGCCCCCAACTTCAAAAATCATTAGATTTTAAGTGGCGGGTAGTTCACCAACCACAACATCATCCTTTTGTAATCCTTCTAGCATAACTTTTAACTGATTGATACTTCACCTTCAAACATCATTTTTCTAAGCTCGTTACCAACTATTTCAATTTTATCTTTTTTACATTTATTTCTCATGGTTTTTAATACTGGATATCCTGCTTTTCCTTCAAGAATAAAATCCTTTGCAAATTTTCCAGTTTGAATATCATCTAAAATTAATTTCATAGTTTCTCTTGTATCTTGTGTTATAATTTTTTTCCCTGCTATATAGTCGCCGTATTCTGCTGTATTAGAGATAGATTTTCTCATACTTGCAAAACCTTGGGAATAAATCAAATCTACAATTAATTTCATTTCATGAACACATTCAAAATAAGCTAATTTTTCATTATAACCAGCCTGAATAAGAGTATCATAACCTGCTTTCATAAGTTCTACTACCCCACCACAAAGAACAGCTTGTTCCCCAAATAAATCAGTTTCAGTTTCCTCTTCAAAAGTAGTTTCTAAAGTTCCAAGATCTAAACAAACATTTTTAGCCCATTCTTCAGCAATATTTTTACAATATCCAGAGGGGTCTTGATAAATTGAAATAAGAGCTGGAACCCCTTCTTTTTCTAAAAATTTGTCTCTAACTTTATGCCCAGGAGATTTAGGTGCAACCATAAAAACGTTTAAATCATTTCTAGGAACTATTTGAGAATAATGAATATTGAAACCATGTGCAAAACCTAGAAAAGTATTATTTTGAAGATTATTAACTAAGAATTCATTGTAAATTTCTGGTTGAACCTCATCAGGTAAAAGAAGCATGGCAACATCTGCTATTTTTGCACCTTCTTTGAAATCAACAACATGAAAACCTGCTTTTTCTGCTAGTGCCCAACTGGAACTATTTTTTCTAAGAGCAACTTTAACATCATAACCAGAATCTTTTAAATTTAAAGCATGTGCATGTCCTTGAGAACCATATCCGAAAACAACAATTTTTTTACTTTTTAAACTATTCATATTTCCTCCTTTTTCATATGTTAAGACCTCGAGACATTGCAATGACCCCAGTTCTAGCTACCTCTAAAATTCCAAAATTTTCAACAAGATCTAAAAATCCTTCTATTTTATTTGTACTTCCAGTTACTTCAATTACTAGATTATCCAGTGAAACATCTATAACAGCCCCTCTATATAATGAAACTAATTCTAGTAATTCACTTCTTTTATCGCTATTTATTTTAATTTTAATTAATAAAAGCTCTCTATTTACAATGTTTTCAGAAAATTCTTTTATAAATTCAACATCAAAAAGTTTTTCTGCTTGAACAATGACTTGATTAACTGTATATTCATCCCAAAATCCAGATATAGTCATTCTTACTATATTAGAAGGGTAAGATTTTCCAGCAGTTATATTTTCAATATTAATTCCTCTTTTTTGAAAAAGTCCAGAAATTTTATTTAATACACCAGGTTTATTTTTCATAAGTAATAATATTCTTCTATTTTCCATAGAAATCACCTGTTATAATATTTTTAAAGGATTTTCCACTGGGAATAATAGGATAAACATTTTGATTATCAGGTATTTTTAAATCTATAAGTACAGGTTCAGAAGATTGTAAATAAGTTTTTAAATTCATTAAATCTTCAAAACTATCCATGACAACACCATTCACATAGTGTGCTTCTGCTATTTTAATAAAATTTGGACTCATATCCCATATAACTTGAGAATATCTTTTTTTATGAAAAAGTTCTTGCCATTGTTTTACCATCCCTAAAACATTGTTATTAAATATGAGGATTTTTATAGGAAGCTTATATTGAGCTAAAAGAATTAATTCTTGTTGAGTCATTTGGAACCCTCCATCTCCTAAAATCGCAATTACTTTCTTAGTTGGATTAGCTATTTGAGCACCAATTGCTGCAGGAAGTCCAAATCCCATGGTACCAGCACCCCCAGAAGTACAAAATTGGTAAGGAGCTAAAATATTAATATGTTGAGCGGTAAACATTTGATGTTGTCCTACATCAGTCACTATAATATAGTTTTCATCAATTATTTCATTTAAAGCATTGAGAATAGAAATTGGATTTATAGTTTTTTCTTCAGGTGATTTATAATTAGGAAAACTATCTTTCCAGATAGAAAAATTTTTATTTATTTTTAATTCTAAAATTTCATTTAATATTTTTTTTGCATCTCCAACCAAAGCAAGATCAGGAGTAATATTTTTTCCTATTTCTGCTCTATCAATATCAATGTGAATTTTTTTAGAATAAGGTGAAAAATTTATTTTATCCCCTGTAATGCGATCATCAAAGCGTAGTCCAACTCCAATAAGAAGATCACAGTTATGAAGAGCTTGATTAGCTCTCATAAGCCCATGCATACCTATCATTCCCAAAAATTCTTTTTCATGTTTAGAATAAATTCCAAGCCCCATAAGAGTAGAGACAACAGGAATATTCAAGGTAGAAGATAGTTTTTTTATCTCAGAGACTGCATGACTAGTGAGAATACCACCACCAATAAGTAAAAGTGGTTTTTTAGAGTTTAAAATATATTCTTGAACTTTTAATATTTCAGAAAAAACATATTTTTCTGAAAATTTTTCTATTTTTTTTACTTCCACAGCATATAGAGATTCAAATTCGTCATAGGACATTATTTCCAATTGTATATCCTTTGGAATATCAATAAGAATAGGTCCTGGTCGCCCATGTTTAGCTAAGTGATACGCCTCTTTTAATATATAAGGTAATTCTTTTATACTTCTTATCAAATAATTATGCTTTGTTATGGGGGATGTAATTCCAGATATGTCTGTTTCCTGAAAGGAATCTTTTCCCAGTGATGAACTGCTTACTTGCCCTGTTATTGCTAAAATAGGAATTGAGTCCATATAAGCGGTCATTATTCCAGTAACAAGATTAGTAGCACCAGGACCTGATGTTGCAAGACAAACACCAACAGTTTTTTTTGTTCTAGCGTATCCATCAGCACAATGAACAGCTCCTTGTTCATGTCTTACAAGATAATGAGCTATTCCTTTAAAGTCATAGAGAGCGTCATAAATAGGAATGACAGTTCCTCCAGGATAACCAAAAATATCTGTGACTCCAAGTCGTTTTAAAACTTCTAGTATAATTTTAGCACCATTAATATTTTTATTTTCCATAAAGGGACCTCCTATCTTGTTATAGCACCTATACTGGCATCTGAGACTAGTTTTCTATATTTTTGAAGCATTCTATTAGTTGTAGGTTTGTGTAAAATTTTAGTATTTTGTTTTCTAAGTTCTATTTCATCTTGAGATATTAAAAGTTCTAATTTTTTATTTGGAATATCTATATTTATTAAATCTCCATCTTGAACAAACGCAATTAATCCTTCATCAATTGCTTCAGGGGAAATATGACCTATGGCGGCACCTCTGGAACCCCCAGAAAATCTACCATCAGTGATAAGAGCACAAAATTTATCTAATCCCATTCCTACAAGGGCACCTGTGGGAGATAACATTTCTCTCATTCCAGGTCCACCCTTAGGACCTTCATACCTGATAACAATAACCTCTCCTTTAAGTATCTTTCCAATTAGAATTGCCTCTGTAGCTTCCTCTTCTGAGTTAAAAACTTTAGCAGGTCCTGTATGTTTTAACATTTCCAAAGCTACTGCTCCAGATTTGACAACAGATCCTCTAGGGGATAAATTTCCTTTGAGGATGGAAATTCCTCCTGAATGATAGTAGGCATTGTTAAAATCTCTGATAATGTTATGATCAAAAATTACTGCGTTATCAGCTATTAGGAAAATATCATCTCCAACAGTAGGATTATTTTTTAGTAGATTATTATGTTTTAGAACTTTTAAAACAGCTTTTATTCCCCCTGCATTATGAAGATGTTCTATAAAATACCCACCACTAGGAGAGAGCTTAACTATTTGTTTAGTTATAGAAGAGAGTTTATCAAATATTTCTAAAGATAAATTAAAACCAATTTCATAGGCAATTGTAGGAAGATGTAAAGTTGTATTAGTAGAACCACCAAGGGCCATATCAGCAGCTACAGCATTGTAAAAACTATTTTCATTTAATATATCTTTTACTCTTAAATTTTTGTTTAGTAGTTGCATAATTCTTTTACCTGTTTCTTTTGCTAACCTTTTTCTTTCAGAGAAAACAGCAGGAATAGTTCCATTTCCAGAAAGAGATAAGCCAAGCACTTCGGTTAGACAATTCATGGTATTTGCAGTATACATTCCAGAACAAGAACCACAAGTTTTACAGGCAGAAATTTCAGCTATTTCTAATTCTTCTGAATTCATGGTATTGTTTTCTACTTTTCCAACATATTCAAAAAGATCGGAAATACCTATATTTTTATTTTGAAAATCTCCTGCTAACATAGGACCGCCACTTATAAATATAGAAGGTAAATTTAACCTTGCTGCTGCCATAAGCATACCTGGCACAACTTTATCACAGTTCGGGATAAAGACAAGGGCATCAAAAGGCATTGCAGAAACAGTAGCTTCGATACTATCAGCAATAATTTCTCTTGTTGGTAGAGAACTATTCATTCCAGAGTGTCCCATTGCTAAACCATCACAGATAGCAATAGTATTAAATTCCATAGGAAATCCTCCGTTTAGAAAAATAGAACTTTTAACAGCATTAGAAATTTCGTTTAAATGACAATGTCCAGGAACTATTTCATTGAAAGAATTAACGATTCCTATTTTAGGTAAATCAATTTCATCTTTGGTAAGCCCCATGGAATATAATAAGGCTCTATGTGGTGCACGAGTATTTCCTTTTGTTAATGTATCACTTCTCATGAAAAAAACCTCCTTTTTAATATGTTTAAATTAAAATTTAATTGTATTTGATATATTTGTTTTAAATTTAGTTCCATAAATAAAAAACGCCTAGAGTCAAATGAAAGATGACCTAAGCGTTGTTCTCTTTATAATTGCTCAAGCCCTAAATATTTTGTATTGAAACAAGGCTTGAATTTTAATAGGGAAATTATCCACTAAATCCAAACCATAGAGCTAATTATAATTATAATGACAATTAGTGATAAATGTTTGAAATTTTTTAATGGCATAATATCCTCCTTTTTTTATTTTTATTTTATATGATGATACATTAAAAAAAAATAAATGTCAATATAATTTTTTATTTAAATTTTTTATTCATAATGATTTTTTTTATAAAAAAAATATTGACATTTTAAAATAAATAGTCTATTATCATTGATAAAATATATATATTGAAAGGGGGAATTTATGATTGATGCTAAAAAAATATGGTTTAATGGGGAACTAGTAGAACATGATAATGCAAAAATACATGTTTTATCTCATGCTTTACACTATGGGTCAGGTTGTTTTGAGGGGATTAGATTATATGAATTAAAAAATGGAGAATCTGCAATTTTTAGATTGGATGAACACATAAATAGGTTGTATGATTCATGTAAAATCTATAGAATGCAGATACCTTATGAGAAAATCGAGATGAAGGAAGCTATATTAAAAGCAGTAAAAGCTAATAATATAAAAAGTGGTTATATTAGACCCCTTGTATTTAGAGGTTATAATGAACTCGGAGTAAATCCATTAAAAAATCCTGTAGAAGTAGTAGTTGCTACTTGGTATTGGGGAGCATATTTAGGAGAAGATGGTCTTAAAAATGGAATCAATGTTTGCGTTTCTTCTTGGAGAAGACCCGCTCCTAATACAATGCCTTCGTTAGCAAAAGCATCAGGAAATTATTTGAATTCACAACTTAATTAAAATGGAGGCATTGGAAAATGGCTATGAAGAAGGAGTTGCATTAGATTATTCAGGAAATATAAGTGAAGGAAGTGGAGAGAATATTTTCATAATAAAGAATAATGAAATTTATACAACCTCCATGGGAGCTTCAGCTTTAGCTGGAATAACTAGAGATACAGTAATAAGTATTGTAAGAGACCTAGGATATGAGCTTAAAAGTGAAACTTTGCCTAGAGAATTTTTATATTTAGCAGATGAAATATTTTTAACAGGAACAGCAGCAGAAATAACACCAGTAAGTTCTGTGGATAGAATTCCAGTTGGAAATGGAAAATGTGGTGAAATAACTAAAATTATACAAGATGAATTTTTTAAAATTGCTTCTGGTGAGAATGAAAAATATAAAAAATGGTTAACAATAGTTAAATAATCTGAAAACTAAAATTAGAGTACATAGGGAGAATAAATATGAAGAAAAAACCGTCATTAGTACAGGCTGGAATACCGATTATATTTATGATTTTATCTTTAGCAATAGGTTATGGATACTTAGGATTTAGAACAGAACCAATTCTTGTATTATCAGCATTTGTTGCTGGTATAATAGCTTTTAATTTAAAAAATACCTGGGAAGAGATGCTAGATGCTATTATTATTAAAATATCGAAAGCTATGCCTGCAACTTTAATTTTATGGAGTGTTGGATTTCTAATTGGGGCATGGATGTTTTCAGGAACAGTACCAATGATAATATATTATGGTGTTCAAATAATAAATCCTAAATTTTTATTAGTAACAGCTTTTATAATAACAGCAATAGTATCGACTGTAACAGGGACATCTTGGGGCTCAGTTGGAACTATTGGAGTAGCAATAATGGGGATTGCAGGTGGATTGGGAATTTCTTTACCAGCAACAGCTGGAGCAGTTGTTGCTGGAGCATATTTTGGTGATAAATTATCCCCCTTGTCAGATACAACAAATTTAGCACCAATTGCTGCAGGAAGCAATTTGTATGAACATATAAGACATATGTTATACACAACTATTCCAGCAGCTTTGATATCAATTATTGTATATTTAATTGTAGGATTAAAATCTCATGGAAGCGCATCAACTCCAGAAAGTCTAGTATTATTATTAGAGCAGCTAGATAAGATGTTTAATTGGAATATAATATTATTACTGCCGGTTTTTTTAATAATTGTAGGGTCGATAAAAAAATGGCCAACAATTCCAACTATGTTGGGAACAAGTTTATTTTCCATAATTTTGGGAGTTATTATTCAAGGTTTTTCATTAAAAAATGGAATGTATTCACTTGTAAGAGGATTTAATATTAACATGAGTAGTTATAAGGGAATAGTTTCACCAGATATTATTAGACTTTTAAATAGGGGTGGAGTAGCTTCTGTAACTGAAACAACAGTTTTGATATTTTGTGCAATGGGATTTGCAGGAATTATGAGTGTAAGTGGAATGTTAGATGTTGTACTAGAAGCAATACTGTCAAAGGTTAAAAGTGTAGCAGGGATAATATGCTCTACAATATTATCATGTGTAACAATGGCAATAGTAACAGGAAGTTCATATTTAACTATTCTAATTCCAGGCGAATTATTTAAAGAAACATATGTGAGAAGAGGCCTACATCCTAAAAATCTTTCTAGAACATTAGAAGATTCCGGAACTGTTTTAGTCCCATTAATTCCCTGGTCAGCAGCAGGTGCATATATGTCTTCAACACTAGGTGTTTCAACTTTTGAATATCTACCATGGGCTATTCTCAACTATGTAGGAATTTTTATTGCAATATTTTTTGCTTTCACTGGAATTGCAATTGCTAAACTAACAAAATCAGAACAAAATGATTTTGAAGAAAAATTTAATATGACAAAGGAGAGTGAGTAATGTTTATTTTAATAAAAAAAATTCAAGTATACACTCCTAAAAATATTGGTATAAAAGATATTTTAATTTGTAATGAAAAAATAATTGAAATAGGTGATAATTTAAATTATTTATTTAATAATTTAGTAGAGATTGATGGGAAAAATAAAATAGCAATACCAGGAATTATTGATCAGCATATCCATATATTAGGAGGTGGAGGTGAAGGTGGATATAGGACAAGAGTTCCAGAAGTTTTTTTAGGTGATTTGATAAAAGCTGGAGTAACAACGGTCGTTGGGCTTTTAGGAACTGATTGTATGACAAGAAGTATTGAAAGTTTAATAGCAAAAACAAAATCACTAAAAGAAGAAGGGATATCAGCATATTGTTTAACGGGTGGCTATGAATATCCTTCTCCTACTGTAACTGGGACAGTAAAAAAAGATATTGGATTAATTGAGGAAATAATAGGAGTAAAGTTAGCTCTTTCTGATCATCGCTCTTCAGCAATTCAAATGAATGAGTTGGAAAGATTAGCTTTAGATGCTAGGGTGGCAGGAATGCTTTCTGGGAAAGCTGGAATTGTAAAAATTCATATGGGAGATGCTAAGAGTGGTCTTGATTTCGTGTTAGAAATAATTAAAAAGCTAGAAGCACCGATAACAAGTTTTAGACCTACTCATGTTGGAAGGAATAAATCTCTGTTTAATCAATGTTTAGAATTCAATAAGTTGGGTGGTTATATAGATATAACGGCAAGTGATAATGGAAATATAACTTCAATTATTAATATTTTTAAAATTTTAAAAGAAGAAAATTGTATGCTTGAAAAAGTAACTTTAAGCTCAGATGGAAATGGTAGTTGGTCAAATTATGATAAAGATGGAAATCTTTTAGAAATTGGGGCTTCTCCTTGTGATAGTGTATATAAAAAAATAATAGAACTTGTAAAAAATAAAATATTTGATTTAGAAGAAGCACTATCTTTTGGAACTTATAATGTTGCCAAGGCATTAAAATTAGAGAATAAAAAAGGAACGATTAAAGAGGAATATTTTGCAGATATATTGATTATTGATGAAAATTATGAAATAAATACAGTTATAGCTAATGGGAATATTTTGATGAAAGATAAAATTTTATTGAGAAAAAGTTTTTTTGAATAAAATATAAGGTAATAAAAAATAGAATAATCCATTTTTAGGGAGGTTAGATGCAGTTCTTTCCTCCTTTTAATTTTATTTTTTATATATTTTAGAAATGATTTAAAAGACAATATAATAAAAATATTGACCTAGATAAAAATATACGATAATATTGAGTTAGATGATAATATATAATAGGGAGATATTATGAAATTTGGATTTAGAACTCCTAGTTTGAAAAAATCACTTTCAGCTAGGACAACAGGAGCATTTAAGCGAGAAGTAAAAAAAGCATTAATACCTGGATATGGGAAAAAAGGAACTGGAATTTTTAAAAATCCTAAAAAAGCTATATATAATAAAATATATAGGAAAACCACTGTTGGGGGATTGAGTGGAGGAACGGGATGTCTGCTACCTATTCTTATAGTTTTAAATATAGTTATTTATATGATATTTTTAGACAATTGTAAAAGTCATATTTTTTAAGATAAAAAAATTCGAATTTTTAA
>CAMTJB010000023.1 GCA_947072715.1 uncultured Fusobacteriaceae bacterium
TACCTTAAATTTCAATATATTGGAAGATTTTTATTGGATTACTTCCCTTATAATTTATAAATTTAATTAATTATCAATATAATTTTAAAAGTTTCTTTTATTTGTTTTCATTTTCTATTTTTAAAAGTTTCTCTTTAATGTTCAATCCACCAGCATAGCCTACTAATTTTCCACTACTTCCTATCACTCTGTGGCATGGAACTACTATTGGTAAAGGATTTTTATTATTTGCAAGTCCTACAGCTCTACATGCTTTTTCATTTCCTATTACAATGGCAATATCCTTATAAGTTCTCTTCTCTCCATAAGGAATCTCTCTTAAGGCATTCCACACTTTCTTTTGAAAATCTGTACCTTCTGGTAACATTGGAAAAGAAAACTCTTTTCTTTTCCCTTTAAAATATTCATCTAACTCTTTACATGCTAAGTCTATTACTCTATCTTTTTTTAATATTTTACTGTGAGTATTTAAATTTATAAAGTTATCTTTATGAAATGCTATTTTAGTTATCTCTTTTCCATTGCTCTCTACTCTTAAATCTCCTATTACTGTATTATAAATAAAGTAGTTTTCCATTTTTAATTCCTCCATTTAAATAAAATATATGCCTAAAGATTGCTCACTTAATAATTTGTAGTCTTTTTAGATTACAATTTGTTGAACTCTTCCTACTACTCCATTTTCTAATCTTACTTTGATTCCATGTGGATGAGTTGAAGAATTAGTTAAAATATCTTTCACAACTCCCTTTGTTAAATTACCTGTTCTCTGATCCTCTTTTTTTACTATCATTACAACTACTCCTGGTTTAATATCGTTTCTATTTTTTCCATTCATTTAAATATCTCCTATATACTTTATTTTTTTAATTAATATATTATCTCTCTATCTTAGATAAAATAAATTTTATTTTTTTTTCTAATTCGTCTATTGTACCACTATTTTCAATAGTAAAGTCTGCTAATTTTATTTTTTCTGCAAGATTCATTTGAGCATCAATAATTTTTTTAGCTAGCTCTCTGCTACTTCCATCTCTTTTCATTATTCTCTCTATTTGAATCTCTTCTCCGACATATACAACTAATATTTTATTACAAAATTTTTCAAGACCTACTTCAAATAGCAAAGGAATATCAAACACTACAATCTCTTCTTTTGATTTATTTTTATTATATTCATCTTGAAAAATTTTTATAACTTTAGGATGAACTATCAAATTTAATTTTTTAATATTATCCTTACTACTAAATATAATATCTCTCATTCTTTTTCTGTCTAATCTATCCTTTTCAAATATAATATCTCCATATGTTTCCCTTATCTCTTTTAATACTTCTGGAAGTTCTAAAACTTCACGAGCAACAACATCTGCATCTACCACTTCTATTCCAAATTTTTTAAACATATTAGATATGGTAGTTTTCCCACAAGCTATTCCTCCTGTAAGTCCTAAAATCATTTTGATTCCCCCTAACTTTATAATGGTTTTATCCTTTTTTAATTTTTAATATTTTTTATTATTATAAAATATTATACACTATTTTTTATTTAATAACTATTTTGTACCTTATTTATTTATATTTTATAAGTTACTAAACAGAATATTAAATAAAAAAATAAGGAGAATCCCAAACAAATGGTCTTCCCCTTAATAATAATCTCTTATTTACTAGCCTACATAAATCTTTCAGCTATTTTTACTTTAGTTAAAGCTTCTTGTAACGCTCTTTGAGTTAATAATACTTCTCTATCTTCTTGAATTTTTTTCATTTTTTCTTCAGCTTTTTGTAACTCTTTTCTAGCATGTTCAACATCAATGTCTTTAGCTAGCATAGCTTCATCAGCTAATATTGTTACAACATTTTGATTAGAGATTTCTAAAAATCCTCCAGATACATAATAAAATTCATCTTGACCGTTAGCTCTTACTTTCATCTCTCCAATAGCTAGTTCAGATACAAATGGAGAGTGATTTGGAAGTATTCCCATATCTCCCACAATTGTTCTTACCATTACAAACTCAGCTTCCTGGTCTAGTAAAGCCTGCTTTGAAGTTACTATTTTTAAATGAAATGTGCTCATATTACTCAGCTCCCTTCATAAGGTCTTTTGCCTTTAATACGGCCTCCTCAATTGTTCCTACATAAAGGAAGGCTTGCTCTGGTAAATCGTCATGCTTTCCATCTAGTATCTCTCTAAATGCTCTTATTGTCTCTTTAATAGGAACATATTTTCCTTCCATTCCTGTAAACTGAGAAGCAACAGAGAATGGTTGTGAGAAGAATCTTTCTATTTTTCTTGCTCTAGTTACAGCTGTCTTATCTTCATCAGAAAGTTCATCCATTCCTAAGATTGCAATGATATCTTGTAATTCTTTATATCTTTGTAATACAGATTGAACCTCTCTTGCTGTGTCATAATGCTCTTTACCAACGATTAACGGTGATAATGCTTTTGAAGTTGAATCAAGTGGGTCAACTGCTGGATAGATTCCAAGAGACGCTATTCTTCTTGATAAAACTGTTGTTGCATCAAGATGGGCAAATGTTGTCGCTGGAGCTGGATCTGTTAAGTCATCTGCTGGTACATATACAGCTTGAACTGATGTGATAGATCCATTTTTTGTAGATGTAATTCTTTCTTGTAATTTACCCATTTCTGATGCAAGGTTTGGCTGATATCCAACTGCAGAAGGAATTCTTCCTAATAAAGCTGATACTTCTGATCCTGCTTGAGTAAATCTGAATATATTATCGATAAATAGAAGAACGTCTTGCCCTTCTTTATCTCTAAAGTTTTCTGCAACTGTTAGTCCAGTTAGAGCAACTCTAAGTCTTGCTCCAGGTGGCTCATTCATCTGTCCGTATACTAGAGATGTTTTCTCTATAACTCCAGATTCTCTCATTTCATCATAAAGGTCTCTTCCTTCTCTTGTTCTTTCCCCTACTCCGGCAAAAACAGATAGTCCTCCGTGTCCTTTTGCGATATTATTAATAAGCTCCATGATAAGAACTGTTTTTCCTACTCCAGCTCCTCCAAATAGACCTATTTTTCCACCTTTAATATATGGTGCTAATAAATCGATTACTTTTATTCCTGTTTCGAATACTTCTACCTCAGTTCCTTGCTCTTCAAATTTTGGAGCCTCTCTATGTATTGGTAAAAATTCTGTTGTTTCTACTGGTCCAGCTTCATCAACTGGTTGACCTAGTACATTTAAAATTCTTCCAAGAACTGCTTTTCCTACTGGAACAGTTATTGGAGCTCCTGTATCTATTACTTCTAATCCTCTTCTTAATCCTTCTGTAGCATCCATTGCTACAGCTCTTACTACATCGTTACCTAAATGTTGTTGAACTTCAAGAACTAATTCTTTTCCTTCAACATTTATTTTTAAGGCATTATATATAGCTGGAAGGTTATTTTTAAAAGTTACGTCTACAACAGGACCTATTATTTGCGTTACTATCCCTTTGTTTTCCACTAATATCCTCCTATCTCAATCTTATTTTAAAGCTGACGCTCCACCAACAATTTCAGAAATTTCTTGCGTGATTACCGCTTGTCTCTCTCTGTTATATTGAAGATTTAAAGCTTTTATCATCTCTTCAGCATTATCTGTTGCGTTTTTCATGGCATTTTTTCTTGCACTATGCTCACTTGCTGTGTTATTTAATAACCCTTGATATATTACTATATTAAGGTATTTTGGCAGTAAGCTAGACAGAACTGTTTCTGCATCAGGTTCAAAAATATAACTTGTATTCTCTTCTGACTCTACTCTAGTAATAGGGATAAGTTGCTCTACAGTTAAATTATATTGTACAGCTGATTCATATTGATTATAGATTAAATAAACCTCATCAAAAAGCTCACTGTAATAATATTCAACTATATTTTCACTTATCTCTTTAGCTTTATCAAACATTATTTCTGGAGTTAATTGGCTATAAACAGCTTTTACATCGTAATCTCTCTTTGCACAATACTCCCTTGTTTTCTTACCTATTGCTATTACTGAGACTTCCTTGCCAGGATTGTTTCTTCTTACTTCTTCTAATTTTTTCAAAACATTATTATTAAAACTTCCACATAGTCCTCTATCTGAAGTCATAACTATAACACATATTTTTTTTGAATTCTCTCTTCCATCAAATAATGGATGACTTTCAGATTTAATACCTGATGATATGTTTTTCAAAACCTCTTTTATAGATTTTGAATAAACTTTAGAATCCTCAACAATTTTTGAAAACTTTTTGAATTTTGTTGTAGAAACAATTTCCATGGCTTTAGTTATCTGGTGAGTAGACTGAACACTTTTTATTCTGTTTCTTATCTCTTTTGATCCAGCCATTAAATCTCACCCCTCTTAGTTAAAATTCTTTTTGAATGCATTTAAAGCTTCAATAATTTTAGCCTCTAACTCTTTATCAAGAGCTTTCTTCTCAATTATTTCAGCTAATACAGTTGTTGTATTTCTTAATTCTGTTAAGAATTCAGTTTCAAATCTATTGATTTTATCTAATTCTATAGAATCTAAATGTCCATTAATTACAGAGTAGAAAGAAACTACTTGCTCTTCAACTGGATATGGATTGTATTGCGACTGTTTTAAAATAGCCATAATTCTGTGTCCTCTCTCTAATTGAGCTTTTGTAGCTTTATCTAAATCTGAACCGAACTGAGCAAATGATAATAACTCTGAATACTGTGCTAACTCAAGTTTTACTTTAGCTGCAACCTGTTTCATCGCTTTTATTTGTGCTGCTCCTCCAACCCTTGAAACTGATATACCTGCGTTAATCGCTGGTCTGAATCCTGAGTTGAATAGTTGTGAATCTAGGAATATTTGTCCATCTGTGATAGAAATTACGTTTGTTGGGATGTATGCAGATACGTCTCCAGCTTGAGTTTCGATAATTGGTAATGCAGTTATTGATCCTCCACCTAATTCATCAGATAATTTTGCTGCTCTCTCAAGTAATCTTGAATGTAAGTAGAATACATCTCCTGGATATGCCTCACGACCTGGAGGTCTTCTAAGTAAAAGTGACATTTCTCTATACGCTACCGCATGTTTAGATAAATCATCATATATTATTAATACATGCTCACCTTTATCTAAGAAATATTCACCCATAGCAACTCCTGCATATGGTGCTATATATTGAAGTGGTGCAGCTTCTGATGCTGTAGCACAAACTATTGTTGTGTACTCTAAAGCTCCCTTCTCTTCTAGCATTTTAGCTATTTGTGCTACTGTTGATCTTTTTTGACCAATTGCAACATAAATACATTTTACTCCTGTTCCTTTTTGATTTATAATTGCATCTAGAGCAACAGCTGTTTTACCAGTTTGTCTATCTCCGATTATAAGTTCTCTTTGTCCTCTACCAATAGGTACCATTCCATCTATTGACTTTACTCCAGTTTGTAAAGGTTCAAATACTGGCTTTCTAGAGATAATTCCTGAGGCTTTTCTCTCTATATCCATATATTTAGAAGCTTTAATATCACCTTTTCCATCTATAGGTTGTCCTAATGAGTTAACAACTCTTCCAAGTAAAGCTTCTCCTGCTGGAACTGATACTATTTTACCAGTAGCTTTTACTTCGTCTCCCTCTTTTATTAGAGAGAAATCTCCTAAAATAACCGCTCCAACATTGTTCTCTTCTAAGTTAAGAGCCATTCCCATTATTCCATGAGGGAACTCTAGTAACTCTCCTGCTTGAGCATTGCTTAATCCATATATTCTAGCTATCCCGTCTCCAACTTCTAATACAGAACCTGAAGTTTTTACGTCTAGATTTTTTTTATAATTTTTTATTTCATTTTTAATTATATTGCTTACTTCTTCTGCTCTAATTTTCAAACCTCTCTACACCTCCTGTACAATTTTTACTGTTCTTTTGCCATACTAGCTAATTGTGATTTAATAGAGCCATCTATTACTTTATCCCCTATTTTTAAGATTCCTCCACCTAATAAAGTCTTATCAACCTCTATTTCAAGATTTATATTCTTCTTAGTTGAGTTTTCTAATTTTTTAATTAGAGATTCTTTCTGCTCTACAGATAATTCACTTGCAAAAATTCCTTTTACATCTACTATGTTCTTTTCAATGTAATAAAGTTTTTTATACTCTTCTAGTATATCTTTAATATCTCCTAATCTTCCTCTTGAAACTAGGTATAAAGAGATATTTTTATCTATTTCCTCTTGCTCAGTCATTATTTTTTCGATTAGAGATAGTTTATCATCTAATTTTACTAATGGATGACTTAAAAATTCTTTAAAATCTTTATTATCGTAGTAAAGTCCATTTAACTCCTGAAGCAACTGGTATATTTCTACAACTCTATTTTGTTCTTGAGCTATTTCATATATGGCTTGAGCATATCTTTGTCCAACTTTATCTACCATTTAGCTTCCCCTACCTCATCAATAAACTCATTTAATAGTTTATCTTTTGTCTCAGTGTTCATATTTTTTGCAACTAATTCTGCTGCCATCATTGCTGCAGTCTCTCTTAAAGTAGATGTTAACTCTTTCTTTAAAGATTCTTCCATCTTACCTTTTTCTAATTCTGCTGCTCTGATTATTTTATCTCTATGAGTGTGAGCGTCTTTTATGATGCTCTCCTCTCTTTCAAAAGCTTTCTTTTCAGCTGTATTAATAATAACACTTGCTTCTTTTTTTGCATTTTTCAGTATTTCTTCCATCTCTTTTCTATTTTGTTCTGCGATTTTTTTAGCCTCTTCTGCTTGTGATAACTCAGTAGCAATTGCTTCTTTTCTTGCAGATAAAATTTTTGAAAGTGGCTCTCTTAAATACTTTCTAAATATTACCATAAGGATCAAAAAGTTTATTATTTGCCAAAACATATTGATATCAATCGATACAACTGGCATAGTTGTTATTGGTGCTGCCAATTCTTATACCTCCTTTCCCATTAATTTAATTAATTTTTTTCTTATAGTTTGGATTATTGCATTAATCCAGATAAGAATGGGTTAGCATATAATAAGATTAGAGCTACAACTAGTGCATAGATACCTGTTGACTCTGCGATTGCTTGTCCTAATACCATTGTTGAAATGATGTTTCCTTTTGCTTCTGGTTGTCTTGCTACTGCTTCTACTGCTTTACCAGCTGCATATCCTTGTCCTACTCCTGGTCCTACCCCTGCTATTAATCCGATTCCTGCTCCAATTGCTGATGCAGCCATTACTATTGTTTTTGCCATTAACATATCCATTATTATTTCCTCCTAATTTTTCATTTTTTATTTTAATATAATTGTAAACAAATTAAAATACTACTATTCTACAAACTCGTGATCTCCTAAAGAACCTTGAATATATACTAAACTTAACATTGTAAAAACGAAAGTTTGTACAATTCCTCCGAAAAGATCAAAATATAAGTGTAGTGGTCCTGGAACAAGTACTGGAGCTGCTCTATACATAAGCCCTATAATTACTGATCCTGCAAACATATTTCCAAATAATCTGATTGAAATATTAGTAGGTTTCGCTAATTCTCCAACCACGTTAATTGGGAACATAATAGGAATTGGTGCAAACATCCCTTTTATATGTCCTCCTACTCCGTTTAACTTAAAACTCGTAAATAAGAATGTAACCGTAGTTAACATAGCTAATCCAACTGTTGTGTTTAAATCAGATGTTGGCGACTTTAATGCTGGAGATATTTCATAAATACCTTGGCTATAAGAAATACCTGGTATTGGTATAAAAGATAATATATTTGATAACAATATAAATATAAATAGTGTTCCTATATATCCAATATACTTAACTTTCCACTTTCCTAACATCTGTTCAGCTAAATCATCTATAAATACATAATAAGCTTCTAACACAGTTTGTAATTTTCCAGGGATTAAAGTTAAATTTTTGGTTCCACATTTAAACGCAAGAAAAACTACTAACATAACAAACCAAGTTGTTGTTACTATTGATGTAATAGGAAGTCCATATCCAGCTCCAGTTGCCATTACGAACGGTGCATGTTGTAAAGACTCAGGGACTGGTATAAAAAACATTATTTTGGGTCCTTCTACCAAAGCTGGTGTTACGAACTCAATTGGTCCTAATCTCATTTTACCTCCTTTTTTCTAATTTAAGAATTTTTACTTAAAATATTTCTTTTTTAAGTTTTCTATATTTTCAGAAAGAACTAAGAAACATACATTAATTTTTATGTTTAATAATCCCATTGCTGACCCTATTAGCATAGGCACTCCATAATAATGTGCCATCAATCCTAAAAATACTCCATACATTGCATATCTTTTTAAATATCCTAAGACTGCTACTCTTTTTGCTGATCTTGAATATATTATTTTTTTAGCTTCCATTGTCATCATATATAAAGAGAGTATTGAAAGAAGTGATCCTCCAAACATTCCAATATATATTATATTGCTTCTTGTTAAAGCTCCATATACTAAAACTATTACTGAGGTTTTCGCCGAGTTTTTAAAAATCCTTTTTAAATCATGCATATTAACCCCTTTATTTCTTCATAATTACTTTATAAATATTATAAAATCCTGATACTATGCCTAGTAATACAAAAATCAAAAAAAGTACATTACTTTTATAAGAAAAATATTTTTCTATAATTTTATATATTCCTATATTTATTAGTATGCTTCCTATTAATAAAAAACCTATGTAACCTAAAAGTGATACTGCATGAATAATATTTGGATCAATTCTGAATTTTTTCTTTTCTGTTAAAGTTTTTCTCTTTAACTCTTTATAATTTTCAAAATCTTCTTCTTTCTTCTTAAACATACAAAACACCTAGTCCTCAAGTAAAAACATCATTTTCTATTTTACATTAACAACATAGAAATTTCTTGTTCCTGCTATTGTATTATTCTCAACTATTTCTAATAACTTTAAGTTTGCTAACTCCAAAGCACTTCTAATCTCTTGCTCTGTAAACACTCTTTTTTCATAACCTTCAACATATTTATCATAAGTAGCTTGTTTATTTTTCACAAAATAAGTTGCATCAATATAATCTATGCCTTCTTCAAATTCATGTTCCCATATTGTTGTAATTTTGCTTCTTATATCCACAAAACTACCACTAGAAAACATATCCGTCATAAATTTTCTATCTACAACATCAAAAATATAAATTCCACCTTCATTTAAATGCTCTTTTACACAATAAAAATGACTAGCTAGTTCATTTAAATCTAAGATGTGATTAACTGTATCAAATAAGCTTATACACACGTCATATTTTTTTCCTAAATTAAAGTTGATCATATCTGCATGAAATAGAGGGATATCTTTCTTCTTTAA
>CAMTJB010000024.1 GCA_947072715.1 uncultured Fusobacteriaceae bacterium
ATATGTTATAATAAAGAAAAAGTAATAAATAAATTTAAATGAGGAGAAGTAAAATGGTATCAAAAATAGAACTAGAAGCTATTGTAAGAAAAATTATTGAAAACTCTTCAGCAAAAGAAATTATTCTTTTTGGTTCACATGCGAAAGGAAATGCAACAGAAGAAAGTGATATAGATTTATGTATTCTCTTAGAAAATGGGAATTATCAAAAAAGAAATGTTTTAAAAAAAATAAGGAAAAGTTTAATAGAGGATTACAGATATCCACTAGATTTATTGCTGTACACAGTTGATGAATTTAGAGAAAAAAGCCAATTAAATATAACTTTTGAAAATGAAATAAAAGAAAAAGGGATAAAAATTTATGGATAATAAAAAAATAGCAATGGAATGGTTTAAATTTGCAGAAGAAGATTTAAGTAGTGCAGAATTTTTATTAAATAAGAGGCCGGTACCTTTAGAGATTATATGCTATCATTGTCAGCAAAGTAGTGAAAAATATTTGAAGGGGTATATAATTCTAAATGGAGAAAAAATTTAAAGAACTCATGACCTTATTTTTTTAAATAATGTTTGTAAAAAATACAATAAAATTTTTAATGAAATAGATGATGAGTGTATTGAACTTGTAGACTATGGCGTAGAAGTTAGATATCCTTTAAATCTCTATATAGAAGAATATGATGTAAAAAGTGCTATTAATTCATCAAAAAAAATAAAAGATTTAATTAATAAATTAGTAATTAATTAAATTGTTTTTATGTATTAATAAAAGATAAATTAGAAATATAACCTAAGTAAGATGGGTAATAAGAAATAAAATTATTATTAAAAAAGTTGTCGTGACAGTGTCACGACAACTTTTATTTTTACTATAACTCCTTGTATGTGTGGACTTATTCACTCAATTTTTAATTCTTTTAAATACTACATACTTGCAATCTTTACGATTTTCTGAAAAACAGTGTGGTAAATCCTCTATCCAATTACAATTTTTTTCAATAAAATAGCAATCAGTGCAATAGTGACTTTTACACTCTTTAACAAGAAAAATTCCCTGACCTTGTATAAATGTTTCTCCAATTGGTATATCTCTATTTGGCATAACAACCTCCTTTTGTTGCAAATTAACAACAATAAATTTAAAAAATTTTGATTAGATGTGTTTGTATTGTATTTATGCAATGATTATAATTATTAAGTTGCAAAAAGTCAACAAAAAAGAAAAAAATATTATTTTTTACAAAAAAAGTTGCTTTTTAGAAACAATAAAACTATAATTAGTTTGTTGATAAACGGAGGTTTTTATGAAAAAAATAGAAATTTTAGGGAAAAAAATAAAAGAAAAAAGAGAAGAAAAAGGAATGAGCTTAGATAAATTAGTAGAAGAATTATCAAGCAAAGGATATGAAATAAATAAATCTTCATTATCAAGAATGGAGACAAGTGATAAACAAAAGGTAGATTCTCTATTATTAGTAGCTCTTTCTAATATATTTAACTATAATTTTTTTGAAATATTAGGATTAGAAAGTAAAGGAAATGCTAAAATTTTATTAAATGATAACTTCATAGAGATGCCAGTTAGAGCAAAAGCATCAGCAGGAAATGGATATATTAATTTAGAAGAGTGTATATACAGTATAAAAGTGAAAAAAAATGGTTATCATAAAGATTGCTATGTTATTGAAGTTGTAGGATCAAGTATGGAACCTTTAATTGATGATGGAGCATTTGTTATAGTTGATCCACTACAAACTCAATACATAAAAGATAAAGTATATATCGTTAGATATAATGAAGAGATATTTGTAAAAAAAGTTGAAATAGATGAAAAATCAAATTTCATGGTTTTAAAAAGTGTTAATCCTCATTTTGAAAACGTATATATAGCTGGGGAAGAATCTCTAAATGTAAAAATATTAGGAAGAGCAATTAAGTTTTATCATGAAGGTAATTTGTAAAAAATAGAAAATAGAAATCAAGAAATAGAGGAGGAAATCCTCTATTTCTTATTTTTTGATTAGAATGAAAACCAAAAAAATAAAACCAAATATTTTTATTGCATTTTAGCAACAAAAAAGTTATACTTCTTTTAAATAGGAAAAAAGACAAAAATGATAAAACAATAAAAAAGGTAAGATACCAAATTAGAATGTGTGTTTACTTGTTTTTATTATTGAAAAAATTAAAAGTAGGTGAAAATATGGCGTTTAAAAAGTTATAAAAATAGAGAGTATTCAAATTTTTTTGAACTTTTAGTTGCAAAAATGCAACCAAAGTTATTAGGGTTAGTTAAATAACAAAATTAGATTAGGGGGATGTACAAATGAATTATATGAGTCAGTTTACTAAGGAGGACCTTCCTTGGGCAAATAATCAAGAAAGTGAAATTATGTTAATAAAAAAAAGGTGTTCAAATTCTATTAGAAAGTTAATAGAAAATAAAGATCAGATAAAGAAACCTTCTAAAAGAGAGGTGGAAGTATATGAGCTTTGGAAGAGTGGATTAAATTATAATGAAATTTCAGAACTTTTAAATATTCTTCCTAAAACTGCAAAAGATTTAAAATATAGATATCAGTGCAAATTAAGGAAAAATGCAGAACTTTTACAAAGCTAATTAAAAATTTTTTTTAAAAAATAAAAAAATTTTTAAAAAGTCTACCATAAATCAGTAGACTTCTCTCTATAAGTGTAGAGGGGGTGAAACATGAAAGAAAAGAACAAAATATTTCATTCGGGAAAAGAACCATAAAGGGGTAAGTACAAATGTGTAATTAAAAGTAGTTAACTAAAAATAGTTTGATAAAACTACTAAAACTTATAGGTTAGGTGTTTGCTAATGTATTTTTTACAGTATTTAAATGATTTAAAAAAAGTATTTGAGGAAAATAACAAAGAAAAGGGTTGGAAGCTTTGGCTTATTGATGATGAAAAATATCTTAAAGAGCTAGGTGAAAATGTTTATTGCATTATTTTAGGAGAAAATACAGATAAAAACAAGACAAATATAATAGATATAAAATTTTATTATATGGCAACAAAAATAGACGATGAGATAGAAGGATTCATGGTCGGCATATCAGATTTTAAAAAATTATCTATTGAATATTTAACTGATATTGAAGTGCCACTTATAAATTGCAAAATAAATTATTGTGCAATGAAAGAAAGAGATGATCTAAGAATAGCTGAATTAGATTTTTCAATAGATATCACAGCTTTATACGATGTAAGTCTTGATGAAGAAATTGATCAAGTAATGGGAAAATTATATTTAAATTTAAACGGAATAAAAACAGAAAAATTGGAGGAAATAAATGAATAATATTAAAGAAATAGGACAAATTAATCCTAGTCCTGAAATTTCTGTTGTTTTTAAAACTCTTGCAAGAACAGCAGTACAAAGATCAGCGTTAGGTATTTTATGTATAGTTTTAAAAGACAGCAAATGGGCTGGAGATAAGTGGATAACAGTTAAAAATATAACAGATATAAAAGCAACAGATGTTGAGTCTAAAACATTTAACTTAATTCAACTTGCTACAAAAACATTCTCACCAAAAACTATTATGGTTAGAGTTCAGGGAAAAGACGAGTTAATCTCAGAAGTATTATCTGAAGTTAACTTAAAGAAAATAAACTGGTTAGCATGTCCAAATGCAACATCTGAAGAAGATGCTTTAGTAGTTACGTGGATAAAACAAGTTTTTGGAACAACAGCAATAAAAAAGACAATAAAATATGTTTCATCATATGCAACAAATACAGATCATGTAGCTGTAGTTGAATTAGATAACAAAGGTGTTTACAAATCAGTACTTGGAGAGTTCACAGCTCAAGAGTATACAGTAGCAATAGCAGGAACAATTGCTGGTTGTCCATTAAATAGAAGTTTAGATAATATTGTAATGGCAGATTTATTATCAGTAGAAGATATTGAGCCTAAAGTAGGAAAATTAAGTTTATACAATGATGATGGAGTAGTTAGAGTAAACTATGCAGTTAACTCAAAAACAACATTTGATGATTCTTGGAAGAAAGATACAAGAAAGATAAAAGTTGTTGAGGGAATGTGTCTTGTAGTAGATGACATAAGAGATACATTTAAAAATTATTGGTTAGGAATTTATTTAAATAATTATGATAATAAAATGGCTTTCTGTTCAAATGTAACAAAAGTATACTTCAAAGAGCTAACTCCAGATGTGTTAGATAGCGATTATAGAAATTATATAGATGTTGACTTAGAAGCACAGAAAAAAGCTGTAATTCTTGATGGATTAGATCCAGATGAGAAAACAGAATTAGAAATAAGAAAATATCCAACGTCAGATGAAGTGTACTTAACTGGAGACGTTAGATTTTCAGATACAATGGCTAATCTTAATTTACAAATATCAATGTAGGGGGAAAAAATAAATGGCAAGAGAAGTATTAAGAGGGAATCAAACTATATCAGGAGCATTTGGAACTGTTTGGATTGATAATGAAAAAATCATGGAAATTCAAAAATTAGAGTCTTCTGTAACAGCAAATAGAGTAGATATCCAGTTAGGGTTATCTATAGATAGTAAAATCATATCTTTAAAAGGTGAAGGAAGTTTTACAATTAAGAAAGTATATTCAAGAGCTAAAAAAATACTTGAAGCTTGGAATAAGGGTCAAGATTTAAGAAGTAGAATTGTTGCAAAAACAGAGGATCCAGATTCTCCAGGAAAGCAGATAGAAAGAGTATCACTTGATAATGTATGGTTCAACAAAGTAGATCTTATTAAAATAGCACGTGGTGAAGCTACAGAGGAAGAGTATTCATTTGGATTTACTCCTGATGATGCGTCATATGAAGAGTGTATAAAATAGTTGCAAATAATTACAAATAGTTATGTATAAAAATTAGAAATATATAGAATATAAATCAAAAATTAGAGAGTTAATAAATTAATTAAGCTATAAGAGGGAGGTAATTACTCCCTCTTAATAAAAAGGAGATGAATATGTCAATAGTTACGATAGATATGTTATTAGGGAATAAGAAAAAAATTGAAGAGGAATCAAATAAAAAACTAAAATTACAAATAGCAGAATTAGGTGGAGAAATCTTAATAAGAAAGATAACGTTAGATGAGTTTATCGAGCACGATAAGGACTCAGATTTTGTATATATTGCATGTGTAGAACCTAATTTTAAAGAGGAAAAATTAATTGAAAAAACAGGGTCTAAATTATCTCCATCAAGTGTTGTAGAAAAAGTATTAACTGCAAAAACAATAAGAGCGATTGCTAGAGAAATATTAGAGTTTTCAGATTTAAAAGAGATAAATGGAGAGAACTTAGCAACAAGAGTGGAGAATGATATAAAAAACTAATTAGAGGAGATTGGAGAGCAAAAGTATATGCTCATTATCTCCAAAAAGGACATACACTAGAAAGTTTAAGAAAATTAAACATACTAGATTTAATGTTTATGAATGAAGCAATGCACGAGGTGAAAAATGGGTAATTACAAATCAAGTATAACAGCAGTGACAAATAAAGAAATAAGTAATGCTGAAAAAAGTGCAACTTCTCAATATAAAAAAGCTAATAATGAAATTCAAAAATCTATGAAATATCCAGTAGTTAAATATGAAGAAAAATATCCAGTTGCAAAATATGAGGATAATAGAAAAAAAGAAGACCTTTCAGAAAAACAGGAGAAAAATAGAAAATCGATAAAAATAGATTATAAATCAGCAATAGGAGAGGCTGGAAAGTTTGTATTTGAAGCATGGCAAGGGTATAAAGAGTTAAATTATCAACTTGTTAAAAATCAAAATATAACAGGAGCAACAGAGGAACAGCAAAAAGATTTGAATGACCAAGGGAAATATCTTGGAAAAACAAGTTTGTTTACTGCAAAAGAAGTTGCAGAAGCTCAAATGTATCAAGCAATGGCAGGATATAAGACAAATCAGATTTTAGAAGCTACTCCAACCTTATTAAAATTAGCTGCAGTATCAGGAAAAAGTTTAGCTGAAACGACAACTTATGTAACAGAGAATCTATCTGAAATGGGATTAGGATTAAAAGATATGGGAATGTATACGGATTTATTAGCAAGTTTATCAACTAATTCAAATGTAGGATTGGAAAAGATGGGAAAAAATCTTATAGATGTTGGTGGGGTATCAAAGAACTTTGGAGAAGACATAAGAGAAGTAGGAACAATGTTTGGTATATTATCGAGAAGTGAAGAGGATGCAAAGAAAGCTACAGCTGGACTAAAAGAAATATATTCAAAATTAGGAAAGGATACTCCAGAAATGAGAAAGCAACTTGAATTAACAGGAACAGAATTAAAAGATCAAGGTGGAAAATTTAAGGGGTTAAGAACAATAATAGAAGAATCAAGAGAACCTTTATCAAAACTAACTGAAGAACAAAGAAATCTATGGTTAGAAACAGTTGCGGGAAAGGATGGAATGACTACTTGGCAGTCAATCTTAGGTGCAACAGCAGAAGAAACTAAAAAAGCTGAAAATGCATCTTATAACGCAGCAGGATCATTAAATCAACTTAATCAAAAGGTAGAGGATACAGACGAGGGAAAAATAAGAAAGCTTTCAGGAGTTTGGGAAGAGTTTAAAAATCAATTAGGGGCTGCAGCATCACCACTTATTATAAAAGGGGTAGAAAAATTAACAGAGTGGTTAGGAGAATTAACTGCAAAAGACGCCTTTTCAGCAGAGGGGATAGAGAAATTTTTTAATATTTTAAAGGAAGAGATTCAAGATGCAGTTCAAAAGTTTGTTGCTTTTTATGGAACAATACTTCTTGTTAGAGCAGCCATGGGAGATCCAATTGCAATTGGTCAACTTGTAGGTGCTGGAGTAGCAGGAACTATGTTTTTAATAGACAAATTTAAAAAAAGAAAAGACTCTTCAAAACAAGAGATTTCAGATGGAAAAATTTTAGAGAATATTAAAGCAGAAGAACCGAAACATATTAAAGGAAAATATAGTGAAAATGAAAAAACTGCGGATAATGGCTTAATTAATAAAAACAATAAAGAGAAGAATTCTTTAGTTAATGGTTACAATCCAGATTCTAGTCCTAAAGGGTATTTAACTACAAACTCACTAAGAGAAGAAGAGAAGAAGCCGTTATCATTTAATGATAACAGTAATGTTTCTGATAAAAAGATATCTTTTAATTTTAATGCCCCAATATCAATAAATAACGGTATGGATTTTGATAAGTTTATGAATAGTGTAATAGAAAAATTACATACAGTATAGTTAAGGAGGAGAGAAGTGAAAGTTCCAAAAATAACATTTATGTTAGTGAATAAAAATATTCCATTTATTTTTCTTATTCCTCCCCTAGATTTAAGAATAGCTAGTGGGCAGAAAACGCAAAGTGTGGATATTATAGATTTTGGTGAAGTAGTAAATATAGGAAAAAAAACTGCAGATACAATAGAATTTTCAACATATTTACCTTTTTTAACATCACCATTTTTTAGTGAATTAAATCAGTTATTACCATCACTAGCAATAGAATTATTAAAAAAATGGAAAGAAGATGGAGATTCTTTAAGGTTTATAGTACCTGAATATCATATAATTTATAATTGTAAAATAACAACTTTAACAACAAGTATTCCAGATTTTACAGGGGATAGAAAAATTACATTGAAGTTAACAGAGGATAGAAAACATTATACTTTAATTGATGAAATAACTGGATTATTTAAGAGGGGAGCCAAATGATTACATTGATAATTAGAGGAAAGTCCTATAGTAAAATTTTTTCAAAAATAACTTGGTCAGGCACACAAAAAGAATCATCTAGAATATTAAATGCTGAATTTTATAGTAATTTTGATTTGGCTCCACCAGAGATTCATATAGGAGATAAAGTAGAGTTTTTATTAGATGATAGATTACTATTTGTTGGCACTATATTTAATAGAGAGAGAAATGCAGAAGGAATAATATCTAAATTTACTGCTTATGACAAATCAATTTATTTAAATAAGAATAAATTTGCAAAAAATTATAATAAAAGTACTCCTTCTAAAATATTAGGAGAAATTTGTTCAGAGTTAGGTCTAAAAATAGAAGGAGAACCTCCGGAAGACAAGGTTCAATGCACTTTTTCAGCATTTGATAAGAGCGGAGATCAAATAATTAAACAAGCCTATATGCAACAATCTATGAAAGATAAAATCAAATACTCTATTGTTTGCAGTGGAGAAAAAATAAAAGTTGTAACAGAAGAAGAGACAGTAAAAAATATAGAGATAAATACAGAGTATGATTTATTATCAGCAAGGTACACAGAAAGTATAGATAGCATGATAAATCAAGCTATTATCTATAAGACTGATAAAGATAAGAATCAAAAAGAAACTATAGTAACTAATCAAGAAGATAAAATAAAATATGGTTTATTTCAAAATGTAAAGCAGCATGATAAAGAGATAGATGATATATCTAGTGCAAAAGGACTTTTAAAAGGAGTACAACAAACAGGATCTTTAAGAATTGTGGGAAATCCTAATATCTTATCAGGGTATAGTATATCTGTTAGGGAAAATAGAAGCGGAATGAAGGGACGTTATTTAATTGCCACAGATACTCATGAGTGGACAAATGGTGGATATACTACTGATTTAACATTGGTATTTAAATAGGAGGAAAAGTGAATAGTGAAGATAAATTAATTGGAATAATTCAAGAATTAATAGAAAAAGCAGCACCTTCAAGCCCATTTATAATTGCTACAGTAGTTACTCCGCCACCAAATTTAACAATAAAATTTAGAGAGATAATAATACCATCCGACCAAATTTATTGTAGTAATTATCTATTACCTAACTATAAGAGAAATTATAAAATCAAAGGTAATATAGATAAAATGCAGCAAGATATTTCAAAATATTCTTTTGAAAATTCCACTGCAACAGAGAAAGATGGGCAAGGTCCACATTTGCATGGAATAAAAAGTTTAACAGGAAAAGGAACTGCAGAGAATACAGGATCTTATGAAACAAGTGGAGAGTTATGGTTTACAGA
>CAMTJB010000025.1 GCA_947072715.1 uncultured Fusobacteriaceae bacterium
GTTACACTAAAAACAGGAAAACCTTCAAAGCATATTTTAACTAGAAAAGAAGCTACTGTTTGTACAACAACACGTCATGAGATGACTTTAAAAGTAAAAATAGGTTCAGATAAAGAAGGAAATATAAAAGCCATAGATATAGATGTAATTTCAAATGCAGGAGCTTATGGAGATCATGCTCCAACAGTTTCTCCATTAGTAGCATTTAAAACATTCCCATTATATTCAAAAGTACCTATGAGATTTAACTGTGATGTAGTTTACAGTAATACAATGATAGCTGGTGCCTTTAGAGGATATGGAGCAACGCAAGGAGTTTTTGCAGTTGAATCTATAATTTCAGAACTTGCTAATAAAATAGGCGTAGACGAAACAGAAATCAGGCTAAAAAACTTAGTTAATCAAGGCGAAGATGATGTTAGTGGTGATATAAAGAAGTGTATTGAAGTAGGAAGAGAGAAATTTAACTGGAATGAAAGAAAGAATCCTAGAGAGATAGTAAAAGGTAAAGTAAGAGTTGCAGGAATGTCAGTAACAATGCAAGGATCTGGAATACCAGAACTTGATACAGCAGCAGCATCAGTAAAGTTAAATGAAACAGGACATTTTACACTAAGTGTTGGAGCAACTGATATGGGACAAGGTTCAGATACTGTATTTGTTCAAATGGCAGCAGAAGTATTAGAAGTTAATATGGACAAAATAGTAATAAAATCTGCGGATACAGATTATTCACCATTTGATCCTGGAGCATATGCTTCAAGTGGAACTTATGTAACTGGAAATGCAGTTGTGTTAGCTTGTGAAAAAATGAAAGAAGAACTTTTATTAGAAGCTAGTATTCAATTAGGAGTTTCTAAAGAAACTTTAGATTATCAAGGTGATAAAATAGTAAGTAGTTGTGGAAAAGAGGTAACTTTAGAAGATTTATCTTTAAGAGCTATTAGTTATGAAAGACAAAATCAGATAGTAACAACAGCAACATGGGGAGGGCAAACATCGCCACCACCATTTATAGCAAGTTTTGTAGAGGTTGATATAGATAAGAATACAGGTGAAGTAAAAGTAGTAGACTTCTTATCTGTAGTAGATTGTGGAACTGTTATCAATAAAGCTACAGCACAAGTTCAAGTTGAAGGTGGAATAGCTCAAGGTATAGGTTTAGCTTTATATGAAGACATAAAGTATGATAAAAATGGAAAAGTATCAACTGATGATTTTATGCAATATAAAATTCCTGCAAGAGAGGATATTGGAAGTAATATAAATGTTATTTTCTCTGATTCATATGAGACTACAGGACCGTTTGGTGCAAAGTCAATTGGAGAAGTAACAATAAATACAGCAGCTCCAGCTATAGCTAATGCAGTTGAAAATGGTATTGGATTAAGAGTTAAAAAGTTACCTATAACAAGTGAGCAAGTATTGTTGCATATTATGAGATAGGAACAACCAATAAAATATTAAAAAAGTAAAATTGCAAGAAAGTAATAACAAAAAAATATAAAAAACAATAAAAAAATCATAACTTTTTAATAAAAATCACTTCTTTTTTTAGAGGTGGTTTTTATTTTTTTTGATTTTCTGTGTACTTAATAAAGGCTTAAAATTGAAAAAAAATATCCGATGTACTTATAAAACACATAAAATCCATAAAAAGTTTATAAAAAAATTTTATGTTTCAAATTTGACATAATTTGGCATTTGTGGTAGGGTAGAGGATGTCTTAAAATTAAATTAAAAAGGAAGTTATCTATGGTGGAAAATTATTGTTATAAGGAAAAGTTTTCTGTTGAATATATCAATAAGTTAAAAAATTTTTATACGGATATTATTAAAAAAGGAAAAAATAAAGGGGAAGTAAATACACTAAAAAAAAGAGTAAGATTTGTAACGAGAACTCTGTTTTATCTACCACAATCACTTAATATTGCTGAGTATATCATGAAACATAAATATCTTTCTGAAGAGATACTAAGATATCCTGTTTTAGCTAGTAAAGTTCACAGACCTTATTTATGTAATTTATTTGGAGTTAATAAAAGATTAAAGTCAATAAAAGAAACATACGATTTTATTGATACTTATTTCCCTTTAGAGATTGCAGAAGGATTATATAGAGATGGAGAGGTTGAGCTAGTAGAATTAAAGGGAAGTAATGATGAAATATATAAGGTTTATTTACAATTATATTCAAATTTTGATAAAGAAGGGGAGCTTATTTTTAAAATTTTAAACTCTCAAGAGATACCTCTTTCAAAAGTTACTTTTGGTTTTATAAAAGAGGGGGAAGTAGATACTCTTTTTATTGGAGGAATTCAAGGACCTTATAGAACAGTAGATAAAGATTGTATAAAAGAAGCAACCAAAAATTTAGCAGGATTATTTCCAAAAAGAATATTATTTGAAGCAATTTATGCATTTGAAAATTCTTTAAATAAAAAATTAGATAAAGTTTGTGTAGGAAATATGACACATGCTTATGTAAGTAAAAGGTATGAAAAGAAAAAAACAATAAATGCAAACTATAATGATTTTTTAATGAGTCTAAATGCAATAGAACAAAGCAATGGATTGTGGAAACTACCCTCTGAATTAGTAAGAAAAGATATACTAGATGTACCAAGTAAAAAGAGAAGCGAGTATCGTAAAAAGTATGTTATTTTAGATGAAATTAATGCCTCTATTTTTGAAAAAATTGGGAATAAAATAGAATTATAATAATGGTGAAATTTAAATATAAAAATATCAAAATAAAAAAAATGTTGCATTTTTTGATAAAAGCTGTATAATAACTGTTAGAGTAAAAAAAAGAGAGGTGAAAAGTACGATGACTAAAGTTGGGAAATTAAGATCTAAACATAAAGATTTTTCTATATTTTCTAATTGTAATTTTACTTTTTTACAAAATATATTTATTGCTTTTAAATTTTCATCATATATATTTAACTCTTTATTTAAAAATATTAAATTTGATATTATATTTAATATTTCACAAATTAATTTATTTAAATTTTATAATTATTTATATTAGACGTAGTCAGTAGACTATGTCTTTTTTTTTAAGAAAAATTGAGGAGGAATAATGAAAGGAAAACTGATTTTAGAAAATGGAATGGTTTTTGAAGGAAAACTTTTTGGAAGTTTAAAAGAGAGTGTGGGTGAATTGGTATTTAATACAGGGATGACAGGATATCAAGAGTTACTTACAGATCCATCTTATTATGGTCAATCAGTTGTTTTAACTTATCCTCAAGTTGGAAATTATGGAATTAATTTAAGTGATATGGAATCTGATGGAGTAAAAGTAAGAGCTTTAATCGTAAAAGAAGTGGCGAAACTTCCTAATAACTTCAGATGTGAGATGACTTTAGAAGGATTTTTAAAACAACATGATGTTGTAGGGATAAAAGGCTTAGATACAAGAGAGTTAACAAAAATAATAAGAGAAAACGGATCGATGAAATGTGTTATAACTAATAAAGATTTAACACAAAAAGAGATCAAAGAAAAATTTGATAACTTTAGTAATACAGATGCAGTGTCAACAGTAAGTACAAAGAAACCTTATGAGATAAATGTTGAGAAGCCAGATTTTAAAATAGCAGTGGTAGATTTTGGAGTAAAAAGAAACATTCTTAGAAATTTTGAAGCAAGAAATTGTTCAATGATTGTTTTTCCTTGGGATGTAACTGCTGAAGAGATTTTAAAGCCTGATGTAGATGCAGTATTTTTATCTAATGGACCTGGGGATCCTGCAGAGTTAACAGGAGTAATAAATGAGATTAAGAAGCTAATAGGAGTAAAACCTATAATTGCAATTTGTTTAGGACATCAACTGCTAGCTTGGGCATTAAATGGAACTACTAAAAAATTAAAGTATGGGCATAGAGGTGGAAACCATCCGGTAAAAGATTTTACAAGAAATAAGATTTTTATAACTTCTCAAAATCATGGTTATGTTGTTGATAAAATGCCAGAAAAAATGGAAGTTACTCATATAAATATAAATGATAACTCTATAGAGGGCATGAGAAGTAAGGAGTTAAAAATAATGTGTGTTCAGTACCATCCAGAGGCTTGGCCAGGACCACAAGATTCGAATTATCTGTTTGATGATTTCTTAGAAACTATTAAAGGGGGAAGAAAATAATGTTAGATAAAAGTATAAAAAAATGTTTAATAATAGGGTCAGGACCAATCATAATAGGGCAAGCTGCAGAGTTTGATTACTCAGGAACACAAGCTTGTGAAACATTAAAAAAAGAGGGGATTGAAGTTGTTCTAGTAAACTCAAATCCAGCTTCAATAATGACAGATACAGCAGTTGCAGATAGAATATATTTAGAGCCAATAACGTTAGAGTATATAGAGAAAATAATAGAAAAAGAGAGACCAGATTCATTACTTGCAGGGATGGGAGGTCAAACAGCTCTTAATTTAGCAGTTGAACTACATGATAAAGGAATTCTTGAAAAATATGGTGTAAGAGTAATAGGGACTCCAATAGAATCTATAAAAAGAGGGGAAGATAGAGAACTTTTTAGAGAAGCTATGAATAAAATAGGGGAACCAACAATAGAAAGTTATATTGTAGAAAAGTTAGAAGACGGATATGCAGTTGCAACAAAAATGGGTTATCCTGTAGTTGTAAGACCAGCATACACTCTAGGTGGAACAGGTGGAGGAATAGCTCATGATCCCAAAGAGTTAGAAGAGATACTGTTAAAAGGTTTAGCTCTTTCAAGAGTAGGACAAGTTTTAGTAGAGAAATCAATATATGGTTGGAAAGAGATTGAATATGAGGTTGTAAGAGATTCTAATGGGAACTGTATAACTATATGTAATATGGAAAATATAGATCCAGTAGGAGTGCATACAGGGGATTCAATAGTTGTAGCACCATCACAAACATTATCTGATAAAGAGTATCAAATGTTAAGGACTTCTTCGATAAATATAATAAATGAGATAGGAGTAGTTGGAGGGTGTAATGTTCAGTTTGCACTTAATCCGAAATCATTTGAATATGCAATAATAGAGATTAACCCTAGAGTTTCAAGATCATCAGCGTTAGCTTCAAAAGCAACGGGATATCCAATTGCAAGAGTGGCATCAAAAATTGCTTTAGGATATCAGTTAGATGAGATAATAAATGAGGTTACAGGAAACAGTTATGCATGTTTTGAACCAGCATTAGACTACGTAGTTGTAAAAATACCAAAGTGGCCTTTTGATAAATTTACAAAAGCAAATAGACATCTTGGAACTAAGATGATGGCAACTGGTGAAATAATGGCAATTGGTAATAATTTTGAATCAGCATTCTTAAAAGGAGTTAGATCTTTAGAGATAGGAAGATATAACTTAGAACATCCAGCTGTAGCACTGCTTACAATAGAAGAGTTAAAAGAGCAAGTTGTAAAACCAGATGATGAAAGAATATTCATCGTGGCAGAGATGTTAAAAAGAGGATATGTGAAGGAAAAATTACAAAAAATAACAGGAATTGATAAATTCTTCATGGAAAAAATAGAATGGATAGTTAGTCAGCAAGAAGAGTTAAAAAGAATGACTTTTGGAGATTTAACAGAGAAAAAGCTTCGTAATCTAAAAAAGAAAGGATTTTCTGATAAAGGAATAGCAGAACTTATGTCAGTGGCTGAAGAGGATATTTGTGCAAAAAGAAAAGAATATGGAATAAAACCTGTATATAAAATGGTAGATACTTGTGCAGGAGAGTTTGCAGCGAAAACATCATACTTCTATTCAACTTATGATCAATTTGATGAAGTAGTAGTAAATGATAGAAGAAAAGTTATAGTAATAGGATCTGGACCAATAAGAATAGGTCAAGGAATAGAGTTTGATTACTGTACTGTGCATTCAATAAAATGTTTGAAAAAATTAGGAATAGAAAGTATTATCATAAACAACAATCCAGAAACAGTATCAACAGATTATTCAACTGGAGATAAATTATACTTTGAACCTTTAGTAACAGAAGATGTTATGAATATAATAGAAAAAGAGAATCCAGAAGGTGTAATACTTCAATTTGGAGGACAAACAGCAATAAAATTAGCTAAAGATTTACACAAAAGAGGTATAAAGATATTAGGTACTTCAGCAGATAAGATAGACGAAGCTGAAGATAGAGAAAGATTTGAAGATATGATGGAAAAATTAGATGTAAAAAGACCTAAAGGTAAAGCTGTAAGAGATGTAGAAGCAGGAAAGAAAATAGCTGCAGAATTACAGTATCCAGTTTTAGTAAGACCTTCATATGTACTTGGTGGTCAAGGAATGGAGATATGTCATAATGAAGTTAGTTTAGCAAATTACTTATCAGCTTCTTTTATAAGAGATAGTGAAACACCTGTATTAATTGATAAATATTTAAATGGAATTGAGATAGAAATAGATGCAATTTGTGATGGAGATGACGTGTTAATTCCAGGAGTAATGGAACATTTAGAAAGAGCGGGAGTTCATTCAGGCGATTCTATAACAATATATCCAGCACAAAACTTATATCAAGGAACAGAGGAAAAAATATTAGAAATTTCTAAAAAATTATCTAAGCAATTAGAGGTTAAAGGTATGATGAATATCCAATTTATAGCCTATGAAAAAGAATTATATGTAATAGAAGTAAATCCTCGTTCATCAAGAACAGTTCCATATATATCAAAGGTTTCAACACTACCTGTAATTGATATAGCTACAAGAGTAATACTTGGAGAAAAATTAAAAGATATAGGATATGGAGTAGGATTATATAAGAAACCTAACATAATTGCGGTAAAAGTTCCTGTATTCTCAACTGAAAAATTAGGAAGTGTAGAAGTATCTTTAGGACCTGAAATGAGATCTACAGGTGAGGTATTAGGTGTAGGAACAACAGTTGATGAAGCAATTTATAAAGGACTACTTGCAGCAGGTAGAGGGGTTAAAATTAAAGATAAATCAATTCTTTTAACAATAAGAGATAAAGATAAAGAGGAATTTTTACCTATGGCAAAAGATATAAATGAGTTAGGTGGAAAACTTTATGCAACAAAAGGAACTTCAGAATTCTTAAAAGAAAATGGAATTGAAAGTATTGTTGTTGGAAAATTAAATGAAGAATCACCAAACATATATGATATTTTAAAAAATAAAAAAATAGATATCCTTATAAATACACCAACTAAAGCAAATGATTCTCAAAGAGATGGATTTAAAATAAGAAGAACAGCTATAGAGTATGGAGTGAACGTATTAACTTCTCTAGATACTTTAAAAGCAATTATAAAAATAGAAAAAAGTGGAGAATCAGCTAAAAATATAAATGTATTTGATATAAGTAAAATTTAAGTTAAGTTATAATTAAATTAAAAATAAAAGAATATTAAAGAATAAGCATTGACAATAGTTATAAAAATATTATATAATTATGTTGATAAAAATAAACCATCAAGAGAGATCGAGGGACTGGCCCGTTGACATCTCAGCAACCTACTTTTATAGTGTGGTGCTAACTCCTGTTAGATGGAAGGATAAAATAAGTTTAAGCTTAAAGCCCTTTCATCTAATAGATGGAAGGGCTTATTTTTTTATAAAATTTTAACTATTTAGGAGGAAATTATTATGGAAAATTTAATTTATTTTACATCTGAATGTGTATCACCAGGACACCCAGATAAAATAGCAGATCAAATATCAGATTCAGTTTTAGACGCATGTTTAGAAAATGATCCGAAATCTAGAGTAGCTTGTGAGGTATTTTGTACTACAGGACAAGTTATAGTTGGTGGAGAGATTACAACTACTACATATATAGATATTCAGGATATCGTAAGAAAGAAAATAGACGAGATAGGATATAAGCAAGGAATGGGATTTGATTCTGACTGTGGAGTTTTAAATGCAATTCACTCTCAATCACCAGATATCGCTATGGGAGTAGATACAGGTGGAGCAGGAGATCAAGGTATTATGTTCGGAGGAGCAGTAAATGAAACTCCTGAGTTAATGCCTCTTGCACTAGTTTTAGCAAGAGAAATTATGGTATTGTCAACAAAATTAACAAGAAGTGGAGTTTTATCATGGGCAAGACCAGATGCAAAATCTCAAGTAACACTTGCATACAGACAAGATGGAACAGTAGACCACGTAGATACAGTAGTGGTTTCTATTCAACATGACCCAGAAGTAACTCAAGAGCAAATTCATACTGAGATTAAAGAGTTAGTAATAAAACCAGTTTTAGAAAGATATAACCTATCAACAGAAACAGTTAAGAATTTTCACATAAACCCTACAGGAAGATTTGTTATTGGAGGTCCGCACGGAGATACAGGATTAACAGGAAGAAAAATAATTGTAGATACTTATGGTGGATTCTTCAGACATGGTGGAGGAGCTTTCTCTGGAAAAGATCCTTCTAAAGTTGATAGATCGGCTGCATATGCTGCAAGATGGGTTGCTAAAAATATAGTAGGAGCTAATCTTGCAACAAAATGTGAGGTTCAATTATCATATGCTATAGGAGTTGCTCATCCAACATCTGTTAAAGTTGATACATTTGGAACTGGAACAATTTGTGAAATAGAACTTGCTAGTGCAGTTCAAAAATACTTTGATTTATCGCCAAGAGGGATAGAAAGAGATTTAGAATTAAGAGAATGCAACTTCAAATATCAAGATTTAGCAGCTTTTGGACACATAGGTAGAACAGATTTAGATTTACCATGGGAAAGATTAGATAAAGTTGCAATTTTACAAGATCATTTTAAAAGATAGCAATAATTAATAGCTTAAAAAGATTTAAAATTCAGATAATCTGATTTTTAAATCTTTTTTTTGTACTATTAGAAGACTATAAAAAATAAAAAATATATTTTTTAGTAGTAAAGTATGTTAAATTATA